>NZ_JBSGBN010000191.1:0-7886 GCF_053601275.1 Streptomyces sp. NPDC004752
AGCGACACGCGACGGCCCGCCCTCACACAGCGAGGGACAATACGGGTGAACCACCTGGCCACCCAACGACCAAACCCCACCGAAGAATCGAGGCTAGGCAGCCTGGTTAGAAGATCCCTCAGGCGGCTTTCAAGCGGCACAGTGAATCGTGATGCCATGCCAACAACAGCGAAGCTCGCGGAACTGTACGTAGAAATACAGAACTTCTATGCTCGACAAGTCCGAATGCAGAACGACGGGCAGGCGGAGGAATGGGCCGCCACGTTCACCGAGGGCGGCCGGCTCGAGCACGAGCCCGACGACGCCGTGGTCCACCGCGTCGGAAAGGGGACGTTCCTCGGCCGGGCCGAACTGGCCACGACCATGCGGGGACTCCACAAGAAGCTCACCGACGCCCAGATCCAACAGCGGCACCTGTACACCATGCTCACGGTCGAACCACGCGACGACGGGACGATCGAGACGAGTTACTACTCACTGGTCTTCAGGATCAAGCCGGGCCAGAAGCCCGCGCCCGAAGTCAGCTGTCCCACGCAAGACGTCCTCGTGCGCGGCGACAACGGCGGCCTGCTGGTCCGCTCCCGCACGATCACCCACGACGAGTGCATCCAGGAACGTCGATGCTGAATCGACAGGCCGCACCCGACCGGCCGACCCGTATGTCCGGCACACTCGGATCGGACGGCTTTCGACCCGACATCCAGGCGCTCCGCGCCCTGGCCGTGGGGCTCGTCGTTCTCAACCACCTCTGGCCGACCTGGCTCACCGGCGGCTACGTCGGGGTCGACGTCTTCTTCGTCATCTCCGGCTATCTCATCAGCACGCACCTGATTCGTGAGATCGACGGCACCGGGCGTATCCGGATCGCGCAGTTCTACGCGCGGCGGGCGCGCCGCCTTCTGCCCGCCGCGTTCCTGGTGCTGTTCTGCGTCGTCGTCGCCGCGTTCTTCCTGGTTCCGCACGCACAGTGGGCCGCCTACGCCCATGAGGTGATGGCCGGCGCCCTGTACTGGTAGAACTGGCTGCTCACCGCCGAGTTCTCGTCCCATCCCGTCGACTTCACCAAGTTCACCGCCCACGGCGTCGTCGAGCGCGTCGCCGTTCAGGCGGGCGAGGAGCCGTCCCGGTGTGGAGGCGCGCGAGCAGGAGCCCAGGCGGTAGCGGCGGCCCCCGACCCGGCGGGGACCGGGTATCCGCCCCAGCACGTCCGCCAGGCAGGTGAGCTGCGGCGGTTCTGGATCCGGGCAGGCGGAGTCGATGTCTGCGCAGTGGCGCTGCAGGACACCGATCAGGGAAGATGGCACCCGAACGCGACCCCTGTTCGTGATCAAAGGCTTTGACAACCTTGATCATCTGGGGTCCCGACTCTCCATCAAGGGCTGATATGTGAAAGCAGATCAGCCCTTGATGTTTCTCGTCACCATTTCCTTAAGATTCTCGTCACCATTTCCTTGACCCTGCGTCTCCCGGGTCTCCCGCGTCTCCCGACGCAGTCACGACGACGAGCGGATCACCAGTTCCGTCGGGAGGACCGTGTGCCGGCGTTCCGGACCGCGGGAGAGGGCGTGGCGGCAGTCGGCGATGTCCGTCAGAAGCAGGTCGAGCATGGCGCGGCCCATCTCCTCGATGGGCTGGCGGACGCTGGTCAGCGGCGGGTCCATATGACGGGCGATCGCCGAGTCGTCGTAGCCGATCAGGGCCACGTCGTCGGGGATACGGCGGCCCGCCTCACGCAGCACCTGACGCGCGCCGGCCGCGGTGACATCCGAACCGGCGAAGACCGCATCCAGGCCGGGGCTGCGCTCCAGCAGCCGGGCCATCGCGCGCCGACCGCCCTCCTCGGTGAAGTCACCCGGCTCGACGAGGAGTTCGTCCACCCGGTGGCCCGCGTCCCGCAGGGCCTCGCGGTAGCCGTCCAGGCGCCGCTGAGCACCGTACACATCGAGGCAGCCGGTGATGTGGGCGACCGTGCGCCGCCCGCGGGCGACCAGATGCTCGACGGCCGAGCGGGCGCCGCCGTAGTTGTCGGCGTCGACCGAGGTCAGCGCCTCCGCCGCCGAGCGCGGGCCGCTGATCACCGCCGGGATCTCCAGCTGGGCCAGCAGGTCGGGCAGCGGATCGTCGGCGTGCACGGACACCAGGAGCACACCGTCCACACGGTGCGCCGCCAGATACTGTGCGAGCCGCTGCCGCTCACGGTCGCTGCCCGCGAAGATCAGCAGCAACTGCATCTCGGTGTCGGAGAGTTCGACGCCCACACCGCGCAGGATGGCCGAGAAGTACGGCTCCGCGAAGAACCGGGTCTCCGGCTCGGGGACCACCAGGGCGATGGCGTCCGTGCGGTTCGCGGCGAGCGCGCGGGCCGCCGTGTTCGGTACGTATCCCAGCTCGGCGACGGCCGCCTGCACGGCCGCGCGCGTGGCCTCGCTGACCCGGGGCGAGCCGTTGATCACCCGGGAGACCGTGCCACGGCCCACACCGGCGCGTGCGGCGACCTCTTCCAGGGTCGGCCGACGGCCACGGCGCCCCCGCGTTCCGTGGCTTGCCATGGGCTCCGCCTCCCTGGACCGGCAATCTGACTGGTGCGGAATGTAACAGCCCCGCGTGCGGAGCCGACCGTGCGCCGGTGCCGTCAGGGCCCCGTGGGACGAGCAAGAAACGGCCAACAGGCGGACCACTGAACGCAGTTGGTCGTGTCCGCTCCCTTGACACCCCCGGCCGAACCGACGACCCTTCAACGCATCACATTTGGGAGCGCTCCCACAGTACCTGACACATATATGTCCCGCACGTTCCCCGCCCGAGCCGCAGCGCGTACGAACGGGCCCGACAGAGCAGTTGGCCGGGGGGTCGGCACGTCAGGCAACAGGAGGACTCCATGCGCACGAGTATCCGCCGGTCCCGCAGGCTGGTCGCCTTCGCGGCCGTCGCCGCGCTGACTACGGGAGTGCTGGCCGGCTGCGCCAACGACTCCGACGACGGTTCGTCGAAATCGGGCGGCGGCAACGGCGACGGCACGGGCAAGACCACGTTGACCATCGGGACCTTCGGTGTCTTCGGCTACCAGCAGGCCGGCCTCTACGACGCATACATGAAGCTCCACCCCGACATCACCGTCAAGGAGAACGTCACCACCCGCACCGACGTCTACTGGCCCAAGGTGCTCACCCGGCTCCAGGCCGGTTCCGGCACCGACGACATCCAGGCCATCGAGGTCGGCAACATCACCGAGGCCGTGCAGACCCAGGCCGACAAGTTCGTGGACCTCGGCAAGGAGGTCGACAAGTCCCAGTGGCTGGACTGGAAGCTGGCCCAGGCCACCACCGAGGACGGCAGGACGATCGGGCTGGGCACGGACATCGGCCCGATGGCCATCTGCTACCGCAAGGATCTGTTCAAGAAGGCCGGTCTGGAGACGGACCGGACCAAGCTGGCCGCGCAGTGGAAGGGCGACTGGGCCAAGTACGTCGAGCTGGGCAAGGAGTACATGAAGAAGGCGCCGTCCGGCACCAAGTTCGTGGACTCCGCCTCCTCCGTCTACAACGCGGCGATCGGCGGCGAGACCGAGATGTACTACGACCAGGACGGCAACGTCGTCTGGGACAGGTCCGCGGGCGTGAAGAAGTCCTGGAACGTGGCGATGACCGTGGCCACCAGCGATATGTCCGCGAAGCTGAAGCAGTTCGACAAGCCGTGGGACCAGGGCTTCGCCAACGGCACCTTCGCCACGGTGGCCTGCCCGGCCTGGATGATGGGCTACATCCAGGAGAAGTCCGGTGACTCCGGCAAGGGCAACTGGGACGTGGCGGCGGCCCCGACCGCGGCCAACTGGGGCGGCTCCTTCATCGGCGTACCGACGGCGGGCAAGCACCGGAAGGAGGCCATCGCCCTGGCGAAGTGGCTGACCGCGCCCGAGCAGCAGGCCAAGGTCTTCGCCAAGCAGGCCAGCTTCCCGTCGACCCCGTCGGCGTACCCGGATCTGAAGCCGGCCGCGGCCACCGGCGCGTACTTCTCCGACGCGCCGATCACGCAGATCTTCTCCGACTCGGCGAAGACGATCCCGACGCAGTACCACGGCGCCAAGGACCAGCCGATCGGCACCGCGATCACCGACATCGGCATTCTCCAGGTGGAGCAGAAGGGCAAGACCCCGGCGCAGGGCTGGGACGCCGCCACCAAGGAGGTCAAGGACGTGCTCGGCCAGTGACCGGCTCCAAGCAGGCTCTCGCGCGGTCCGCGTCGAGCGCCGACGCCGCGCCCGGCCGCCGGTCGGGCGCGGCCCGGGGCGCGCACGGTCGCGGTGCGCCGGCCGACGCCGACTCCTGGCGCAGCCGGCTGTACCGCTGGGACATGAAGGCGTCGCCGTACGCGTTCATCGCCCCCTTCTTCATCCTCTTCGGGGCCTTCTCGCTGGTCCCGCTGCTGTACACGGCCTGGTACTCGCTGCACGACGTGCAGCTGTCGGCGCTGGACCGGCGGACCTGGGCGGGGCTGGACAACTACCAGAACCTGTGGGCCTCGGACTTCTTCTGGAACGCCCTGAAGAACACCTTCACCATCGGGGTGATCTCGACCGTGCCGCAGCTGCTGGCGGCGCTCGGGCTCGCGCATCTGCTCAACTACCGGTTGCGCGGCTCGACCGGGTGGCGGGTCGTGATGCTCACCCCGTACGCCACCTCGGTGGCCGCGGCGACGCTGGTGTTCACGCTGCTGTACTCGTGGGACGGCGGCCTGGTCAACTGGATCCTGCACTTCTTCGGCGTGGATCCGGTCAACTGGCGTGAGTCGGACTGGGGTTCACAGTTCGCGGTGTCATCCATCGTGATCTGGCGGTGGACCGGCTACAACGCGCTGATCTATCTGGCGGCGATGCAGGCCATCCCGACCGATCTGTACGAGTCGGCGGCGATCGACGGCGCCAACCGCTGGCAGCAGTTCCGGCATGTGACGGTCCCTCAGCTGCGGCCGACCATCCTGTTCACGGTGGTCGTCTCCACCATCGGCGCGACCCAACTGTTCGGTGAGCCACTGCTGTTCGGCGGGGTCAGCGGTTCGAAGGGCGGCGCCGAGCACCAGTATCAGACGCTCGGTCTGTATATGTACGACCAGGGCTGGATCATCGGCAACCTGGGCAAGGCATCCGCGATCGCCTGGTCGATGTTCCTGATCCTGGTGCTCGTCGCCGTACTCAACATGCTGCTCACCCGACGTCTGAGGAAGTCCCGATGACCACCAGTGAACTCACCCTCCCGCGCGGTGCGGACACCGAGCGGCGTGGTCGCGGGCGGCGTGGTCGCGGGCGGCGCCCGGTGATGGGGGCGGGCAAGCATCTGCACGCGGGCCCGGTCACCTATGCCGTCCTGACGGTCTTCGCGCTGGTTTCGCTGGCGCCGCTGGTGTGGACGGCGGTCGCGGCCTCCCGTACCGACCGGCGGCTGGCCGAGACCCCGCCGCCGCTGTGGTTCGGCGGCAACCTGTTCACCAACCTGCGGTCCGCGTGGGACGAGGCGGGGCTGGGCACCGCCATGGTCAACTCGCTGATCGTGGCGGGCACGATCACGGTCAGCACGGTCCTGTTCGCGACCCTCGCCGGGTTCGCCTTCGCCAAGCTGCGGTTCCGGTTCTCCAACCTCCTGCTGCTGACGACGATCGGCACCATGATGATCCCGCCGCAGCTCGCCGTCGTACCGCTGTATCTGTGGATGTCGGACCTGGGCTGGTCGAACCAGTTGCAGACGGTCGTTCTGCCCAGTCTGGTGACCGCGTTCGGCACGTTCTTCATGCGGCAGTACCTGGTGCAGGCGCTGCCGACCGAGCTGATCGAGGCGGCCCGGGTGGACGGGGCGAGCAGTGTGCGGGTCGTGTGGCATGTGGTGTTCCCGGCGGCGCGGCCGGCGATGGCCGTGCTCGGCCTGCTGACCTTCGTGTTCGCCTGGAACGACTTCCTGTGGCCGATCATCGCCCTGAACCAGCAGAACCCGACCGTGCAGGTCGCCCTGAACTCGCTCGGCACCGGCTATGTGCCGGACCAGGCGGTGATCATGGCGGGCGCGCT
Source organism: Streptomyces sp. NPDC004752 (assembly GCF_053601275.1). Taxonomy (NCBI): domain Bacteria; kingdom Bacillati; phylum Actinomycetota; class Actinomycetes; order Kitasatosporales; family Streptomycetaceae; genus Streptomyces; species Streptomyces sp. NPDC004752. The sequence goes on from NZ_JBSGBN010000191.1 coordinate 6,056, forward strand.
GCTCGGCACGCTGCCGCTGCTGGTCGCCTTCCTGCTGTTCGGCAAGCAGATCGTGGGCGGGATCATGCAGGGCGCGATCAAGGGCTGACCCGCCGCGGCCCCGAAGCCCCGGACCCCGGGGGCCGGGGACCAGAGGCCACCGCCGCCCCGGCCCCCTGAGCCCCGACCCCCGGCCCCGGCCCCCTGGTTCCCGGTCCCCGGCCCCTGGTCCCCCGTGCCTCCCGCGGCTCCCCCTTCTTCTCCTTCTTCGCCTTCTTCTCTCCACCACCCGCCGGTCGCCACGATCACTCGATGGGAGCGCTTCCATGCCTGAACCCGTTACCTCCGTGCGTTTTCCTCCCGCCTTCCTCTGGGGCGCGGCAACCTCCGCGTACCAGATCGAGGGGGCGGTACGGGAGGACGGCCGCACCCCCTCGATCTGGGACACCTTCAGCCATACGCCCGGCAGGACGGCCGGCGGCGACACCGGTGACATCGCGGTCGACCACTACCACCGCTATCGCGGGGACGTGGCGCTGATGGCCGGGCTGGGCCTGAACGCGTACCGGTTCTCGATCTCCTGGCCGCGGGTGCAGCCGACGGGCCGCGGCCCTGCCGTCCAGGCGGGCCTGGACTTCTACCGCCGTCTGGTCGACACGCTGCTGGCCGCCGGCATCAGGCCGGCCGTCACGCTCTACCACTGGGATCTGCCGCAGGAGCTGGAGGACGCGGGCGGCTGGCCGGAACGGGACACCGCCCACCGGTTCGCCGAGTACGCGCGGCTCGTCGGCGAGGCGCTGGGGGACCGGGTGGAGCAGTGGATCACCCTCAACGAGCCCTGGTGCAGCGCCTTCCTTGGCTACGGCTCCGGAGTGCACGCGCCGGGCCGGACCGACCCGGCGGCCTCGCTGCGGGCCGCGCACCATCTCAATCTGGCGCACGGGCTGGCCACATCAGCCCTGCGTTCGGTGATGCCGGCCCGGAACACGATCGCGATCAGCCTCAACTCCTCAGTGGTGCGCACCGTTTCGCGGGACCCGGCGGACCTGGCGGCGGGTCGGCGGATCGACGACCTGGCCAACGGCGTCTTCCACGGCCCGGTGCTGCACGGGGCGTACCCGGAGACTCTGTTCCGGGCCACGGCATCGGTCACCGACTGGTCGTACGTCCAGGACGGCGATCTGCGCGCGATCCACCAGCCGCTGGACGCGCTGGGCCTCAACTACTACACCCCGGCGCTGGTCTCGGCGGCCGGTCCGGAGGCGACCGGACCGCGGGCCGACGGGCACGGGACGCGCGACCACTCGCCCTGGCCGGCCGCGGACGACGTGGCCTTCCACCAGACGCCGGGCGAGCGCACGGAGATGGGCTGGACGGTCGACCCGACGGGCCTGTACGAGCTGCTCATGCGGTACTCCCTGATGGCCCCGGGCCTGGCGTTGTACGTGACGGAGAACGGGGCCGCGTACGACGACAGGCCGGACCCGGACGGCCGGGTGCACGACCCGGAGCGCATCGCCTATCTGCACGGCCATCTCTCGGCGGTCCGCCGGGCCATCGCGGACGGGGCGGACGTACGCGGCTACTACCTGTGGTCCCTGATGGACAACTTCGAGTGGGCGTACGGCTACGAGAAGCGCTTCGGCGCGGTGTACGTCGACTACACCACGCTGGAGCGGACGCCGAAGTCGAGCGCGCGATGGTACGGGCAGGTCGCGCGGTCCGGCTCGCTGCCGCCGGCCGAGGGCGTGTAGCGCGGGGGAACTGGAGGGCAGGGGTGCGGCCCGCCGGGGGGGCGCGCCCCCCCCACCCGGGCGGGGGGTCCGGGGGGGCACCGACCCCAGCAGAGCGG
>NZ_JBSGBN010000191.1:7896-13822 GCF_053601275.1 Streptomyces sp. NPDC004752
GGGGGGGGGTTGGGTCGGGGCCGGGGGCGGGGCCCGGCCCGCCCCCCCCGGCGGGGGGGTTGTCGCGGGGGGCACCGGGTGGGGGGGGGGGGGGCGCGCGGGGGGGGCGCCCCGCACCTCGCGGGGCTGGGGATCCTTGGGCAAAGCTCCCCTTCCAGACGGGAGTTGAGGTCCTTACGGTGCGCTCAAGGAAGGGACCGGGACGGTTGAGGCTCGAGACCGTGGGGTCATTTCACGGCCGGGTGTCTGCGTCGCCGCACCGCCCCACGGTGTCCCCGGCGCACCGGTTCCCGCCCGGCCAGCTGGATCCAGATGCGCACCTCGGTCCCGCCCAGCACCGACGAGCCGATCCGCACGTCCCCGCCGGTGGACTCGGCGAGTCTGCGCACGATGTCCAGGCCGAGTCCGGTCGAGCCGTCGCTGCCGGAGCCCCGGCCGCGGGCCATCGCGGCCTCCGGGTCGGGTATGCCGGGGCCGGCGTCGGACACGAGCACGATCACCGCGTCCTCGCCGTTGTGCACGTCGACCGCGAAGGCCGTGCCCTCGGCGGTGTGCCGGAAGACATTGCCGAGCAGCGCGTCGAGCGCGGCGGCCAGGTCGGCGCGGGCCACGGGGATGCGTACCGGACGCTCCACCCCGGCCACCCGCCACTTGCGGCCCTCGTCCTCGGCGAGCGCGGACCAGAACCGCATGCGTTCCCGGACCACTTCGGCCGCGTCGCAGCCCGCTCCCGGGCCGGCCGCGGCCGTCTGCGGCTTGGCGTCCCGCGCGGTGCGGATGATCGTGTCGACCTCGCGCTCCAGTTGGGCGACGGCGGCCCGGGTCTGGTCGGCGGCGGGCCCGTCGCCGAGTGAGGCCGCGTTCAGCCGCAGCACGGTCAGGGGTGTGCGCAGCCGGTGGGACAGGTCCGCGGCCAGCTCCCGCTCATTGGCGAGGAGTTGGACGACCTGATCGGCCATGGAGTTGAACGCGACCGCGGCCAGCCGCAGTTCGTTCGGCCCCTCCTCGGGCACCCGCGCGCCCAGTCTGCCCTCCCCCAGCTCATGTGCGCCCTCGACCAGCCGCCGCGCGGGCTGCACCATCCGCACACCGAGCCGGTCGGCGACCGCGACCGAGCCGAGGATCAGGGCGACGCCGACCGCGGCGAGGACACCCCAGGCGGTGCCGACGCCCCTGCCGACATCGGAGTCGGGGACGAACACCTCCACGACCGCGATGGCGCCCGAACTGAGCGCGACCGGCTGGAGCAGCGTCGAACCGCCCGGCACCTGGGTGGTGGAGGCGCGGCCCAGTCTGCGCACGGTGCCGATGTCCCGGTCCGCGGCCCGCCGTCGGCCGATGTCGACGGCGGTGGCGTCGTCCACGGCCGGTATGTGCACGGCCATCCCGGAGTCGGAGCCCGCGGAGGCCACGACCCGCTCCAGCTTGTCGCGGTCGGTGGTGATGGACAGCGCCGGGGCGAGGGCGGCGGCCTGGCGCTCCGCGTTGGAGAAGGCGCGGTCGCGGGCCAGCTCCTTGATGACCAGTCCGAGCGGCACGGCGAAGGCGACCACGACCATCGTGGTGACCGCGAGGCACACCTTGACCAGGGCCCACCTCATGGCGCGGACTCCCCTCCGGGCGGCTCCAGCTTCACGCCGACGCCCCGCAAGGTGTGCAGATAGCGCGGCCGGGCGGCCGTCTCCCCCAACTTCCGGCGCAGCCAGGACAGATGGACGTCGATGGTCTGGTCGTCGCCGTACGACTGCTGCCACACCTCGGCGAGCAGCTCCCTGCGGGGTACGACGACGCCGGGTCGGCCGGCCAGGAAGGCGAGCAGGTCGAACTCGCGGCGGGTCAGGTCCAGGCGTATGCCGTCCAACTCGGCCTGGCGGCGCAGCGGGTCGACGGTGAGCCCGCCGACGCGGAGGACGGAGGAGGGCGCGGCGTCGGCGGAGGCCGCACGGGCACGGCGCAGGACGGCGGTGATCCGCGCCGACAGGTGATCGACCGAGAACGGCTTGGTCAGATAGTCGTCCGCCCCGGCGTTCAACAACCGGACGATTTCCGCCTCGTCGTCCCGGGCGGTGGCGATGATCACGGGTACGTCGGTGATGCCGCGCAGCATCTTCAGGGCCTCGGACCCGTCCAGATCGGGCAGTCCGAGGTCCAGGATGACCACGTCGAAGCGGAAATGGGCGACCTCGCGCAGCGCCTCCAGTGCCGTGCCGACGCTGCGCACGGTGTGCGAGGCGTCGGTGAGGTGCCGGATGAGCGCCGAGCGTACGAACTGGTCGTCCTCGACCACGAGAACACTTGCCATGCGCCGCACCGTACGCCATGCGGCCCACCCCGGCCGTGTGCCTGTGGACAACTCCCGGCGGGTTCCTGTGGACAGCTCCGGCGGGTGCGGCTCGTGGGGCGAGTGGGGCAGTATGGCCCGCGATGCGCAGAGGACTCGTACTCGTACTGGCGTGGTCGCTCGCCACGGGCGCGGCGGTCACGCTGTCGTGGTGGGGTGTGCACACGGTGATGGCGGGGACGGCGTACGACCCGCCCCGTGCCCTGCCCATCACGGCGGCGGACGAGACCACGCAGGGCGCGAAGCCGCTGGTGTCGCCGACCGCACGGCCGCCGTCGCCGTCCCCGTCACGGCCACCGTCCCCGTCGCGGACGCCGTCACGGATGCCCGCGGAGCAGCCGTCGGGCACGCCGTCCGCGGGGCGCACGCCCGCGCCCGCCCGGAGCGCGGCGAGCGGTCCCGCCCCTTCGCCGTCCCTCATGACCTCCGGCCGGGTCAAGGGCTACGACACCGACGGCGGGCGGGCGGTGTTCGACCTCGGGCAGACGAGCGCGTCGCTGGTCTCGGCGGCCCCGGGCACGGGGTGGTCGATGCAGGTGTGGAAGACGGAGACATGGATCCGGGTGGAGTTCACCCGCGACGCGGACCGGGTGTCGGTGTTCTGCACCTGGCACGACGGGCCGCCACGTGTGGAGGTCGGCACCTACTGAGCCCGGTTGCCCCCGGGATCGAGGGAGCGCGGGGGCGGCCGGGTCCGCGAAGGTGGGGACCGGCGGGGTCGGCCCAGCACCGAGACCGTCGAATCGACCGACCGCCGAAGCAATCCGAGCGACCGTACACAAAAGCCGTCAAGCCGACCCGACGCCAAGAGCCGCAGGGAAACGGACGCAAGGGCCGACGAGTTCGGTCGGCGCGGGAGCCGTCGGAGCTGGGCGGTCAGCGGAACACGGAGGGTGGCGGGGCCGGTGAGGCCACCGCCACCGCGTCCGTCACGGCAACGGCGCCACCGGTGAAGTCACTGAGCGGCTTGCCGTGTTCAACCCGGCCGGGGTGCGGGTCGGAGGCGGCCCGGCGGGTCAGTTCGGCGACCGGCAGCGGACCGTCGGCGGCGACCAGGACCGCGTTGCCGAACCGCTTGCCGCGCAGCACCGCCGGGTCGGCGACCAGCGCGACCTCGGCGAACCGGGCGGCGGCGGTGGCGATCTGGCCGCGCAGATGGGCGAGCGGCGGGCCGTCGGCGAGGTTGGCGGCGTAGACGCCGGTGGGGCCCAGCGCGCGGCGGACCTCGTCGAGGAATTCGGCCGAGGTGAGGTGAGCGGGTGTCCGGGCGCCGCTGAACACGTCGGTGACGATCAGGTCGGCCCAGCCGTCCGGGACCTTGGCGAGGCCCGCGCGCGCGTCCGTCGATCGCACGCGAATCCGGGCGGCCGGGTCCAACGGCAGCCGTCGGCGCACGAGTTCGACGAGCCGTGCGTCGCGTTCGACGACCTGCTGGGTGGAGCGGGGGCGGGTGGCGGCGACGTACCGGGCGAGGGTGCAGGCGCCGCCGCCGAGGTGGACGGCGCGCAGCGGCTTTCCGGGCGGGGCGGCCAGGTCGACGACGTGTCCGAGCCGGCGCTGGTACTCGAAGGAGAGGTGGGCGGGGTCGTCGAGGTCGACGTGCGACTGCGGGGCCCCGTCGATCAGCAGCGTCCAGGCCCGACCGCGGTCCGGGTCGGGTATCAGCTGCGCCAGCCCGCCGTCGACGGTCTCGGCGGCGGTTTCGGCGCCCGCCGACCCGCGCCCGGAGGTCCTTGTCCTGCCCACCGGCTCATTCTCGCAGCCGTCGGACGCACCGCAGCACCCGCCGTCCGCGGCCGGGCCCCTGCCCGGCCCTGAGAGGAAACGGCGGCGGAAGGCCGAGACGGGGTGACGGCGGCCGGTCTGCGTGGAATCACCACGGGTTCGCGGGCGGCGACGAGCGGGTACGGGCGGGTACGGGCCTCAAGGGGCCCGGTACGGGCGGGACAGCACGCGGACGGGCCGAAGCAGCCCGGTACGGGCAGGAGCAGCACGCGGACGGACAGGGCAGCGCCCGAACAGACCGGAACAGCACCCCGTACCGGCGCGCGCAACGGCGCGCCCGGCGGGCGATGCCGATGCCACCGCGCCTTGCCGACGGCGTCTCAGCGCCCGGCCGGCGGAGCGCTCAGCGGCAGCTGTCCGCCGCCTTGATCAGCCGGGCCGCCTCGCCGAGGGCGCGGCGCAGGTCCGTCGGGTCCGTGGCGAGGTCAGCCTCGTCGGGCGGTACGAGCCAGTCCGAGCCCTCCACCGGGGGCTCGGGATGCAGGCTCAGGCCGCGCCCGTTGGTCTCGGTGCACGTGCTGCCGGGGACGTCCCAGGCGGCCGCCGTGCCCGGCGGCACGAGGAAGCCGAGGGTGTCGCCCCCGTCGTCGTGCAGCACGGGCCCCACCGCGTCCCCGGCCCCCCGCCGAAGGATGTCGACGGCCTCCAGCCCGTGCCGGGTCGGCACCGTCACGAGGTCGCACGCCGCTCGCGACGACATAGCAGGATCGTTGCTCCGGCTGGTCTCCATCCCGGCCTCCACCACGCAGCCTCTCTTGCAGTCCACTCGGTCCAACGCGGCACGGCGTCAACGGCTACGCGTAAGTCCGCCGCAAAGGATGGCAGTTCATGGCAGATCGTGGGGCAGATCTCCGGTTTGCAGCCAAACACTGCGTGGCGGGACCGTCACACCAGGTACGTTCTTGCCCGCCGGAACCAGGGTGCCACGCGGACAACTCACCTCGAATCCGGCATGGTTCGACGGTTCGCACGAGAGGACCCCCGGCCATGTCGTCGTCAACCGTGACCTCGTCACAGCCCGACCGGCCACCGCGGCCGAACCTCGCCTTCCGGCGGTTGCGCGGCCTGCGTTCACCCGCCGAGTTCGCGGCGCTGGTACGGCGTGCCGCCCGCGAGATCGGTGAGCGGGTGAGCTGTGACGCGCGCTATGTCGGCCGGGTCGAGGCGGGTGAGATCCGCTGCCCCAACTACGCGTACGAAAGGGTGTTTCTGCACATGTTCCCCGGCCGTACTCTCGCCGACCTCGGCTTCGCGCCCCGGTCGTCCGTCCGCGGGCGCGGGGCGCGCCCGGCCGGGGACGCGTCACCCGCGCGCGCCACCGACCCGGTGTCCCGCGCGGGTGAGACGGGGACGGCCGTCGAGCCGTATGACACGCAGGACCCGTACGAGACGCACGAGAACCACGCGACGCACAAGAACCACGAGAACCACGAGAACCACGAGGAGAGCGACGTGCTGCGTCGCGCATTCATGACCGGCGGGGGCGCCACGGTGGCCGCCGCCCTGGGGCCCTTCGGCCTCACCATCGACGCCGCGGCCGCGACCGCGGTACGGCCGCCGCTGCGCGCCGGATCGGGAGAGGCAGCCGCCCTCGAAGAAGCCGTCCGCCGGATCCGGCTGCTGGACGACCGGCACGGCGCGGACGGCCTCTACCGGCGCGCGGCGGCCCCCCTGCGCGCCGCGTACGCGCTGCTGGACGCCGGCACGACCCGGCAGGCCACCGCCGAACGGCTGCACTCGGGCGCCGGTGAACTCGCCATCTCGGTGGGCTGGCTGGCGCACGACTCCGGCCGTTTCGAC
>NZ_JBSGBN010000192.1:0-13798 GCF_053601275.1 Streptomyces sp. NPDC004752
GGCGGCGGCGCGGGCGGGCCGCGTGGGGGGGCGGGGGGGGGCTGGGGCGCCGGCCGGGGGGGCCCCCGGGGCGGGGGGGGGGGGGCCCGCCCGCCCCGGCGCGGTGCGGGTCGCCCCGGTCCGCGCGGATCCGGGGCGGGACGGGCTTGGCGGGGCCGGGCACGCGACGGCGCGGCGGTTCCCTGTCGGACACTTCCGTCACCTGCCGGGGGTCGGGGTCGAGACGGACCGGGGGGCGGAGGAGGGCGGGGCCGGCGCCGACGCGGCGGGCGCGGCGGACGGACCGGCCGTCGGGGTGGCCGGGCCCGCGGCCGGGACGGACGGGCTCGCGTACGGGGAGCCCGCGCCGGCGTACGGGACGGATGGGCTCGCGCCGGGGGCGGACGGGTTGGCGCCGGGGGCGGCGGTGGTCATCGCCTCCGGTGGCGCGGGCGCGGGCGAGCGGACCACGTACTGCCTGGCGGCGGCGGGACCGGGGACGCCCTTGACGGTGCCGTCGGGGCCGAGGAAGGCCGGGTCGCCGCCGGGCACCATGCCGAGTTCACGGGCCCGCCGCTGGAGGGCGTCGGGCGCGGAGTAGGCGTCGATGTCGCGCCGCAGGGCCTGTTCCTCGTCGGTGAGGTTCTTCGTGCGCTTCTGCAGGTCGTCGAGCCTGAACGAGCCTTCGCTGAGCGCCGAGTTCAGCACGAGCAGACCGATGAGGCCACCGCCGAGGAGCAGGACGACCAGGAGGACGAACGGGGTGCGGGCCGCCTGGGCGCGACCGGCCGGGAAGAGCCGGGCGAGCCGGGCCGCCCTGCCCCTCAGCTCGGATGTGCTACCCACATGTCCTCCGGTGAGTCCGGGGACCCGACTCGCTCACTCGGCGTCCTCCCTGATGCGCTCGGCCCCGCGCAGCCGGGCCGGGGCCGCCCGGCGGTTGTCGGCGACCTCTTCCTCGGTGGGAAGTTCGGCACCGCGCGTGAGCAGCTTGAGCCGGGGCTGGTAGCGCTCGGGCACGACCGGCAGTCCGGGCGGCGCGGTGGTGCCGGCACCGGCCGCGAACACCTGCTTGACCAGGCGGTCCTCCAGCGAGTGGTACGACAGGACGGCGATCCTGCCGCCCAGGGCGAGCGCCTTCACCGCCGCGGGTACCGCACGCTCCAGGACGGCCAGTTCGCCGTTGACCTCGATGCGCAGCGCCTGGAAGGTGCGCTTGGCCGGGTTGCCGCCGGTGCGCTTGGCGGCCTGCGGCAGCGCGTCCCGGATCAGTTCCACCAGGCGGGCGCTGGTGGTGAAGGGCTCCTTGTCGCGCTCGCGGACGATCGCGGCGACGATCCGCTTGGCCTGTTTCTCCTCGCCGTAGGCGCGCAGGATCCGGACGAGTTCGCCGGCCGGATAGGTGTTGAGGACCTCGGCGGCGCCGATCCCCGCCGACTGGTCCATACGCATGTCGAGGGGGGCGTCGTGGGCGTACGCGAAGCCACGGTCGGCCTCGTCGAGCTGCATGGAGGAGACACCGAGGTCGAAGAGGACGCCCTGCACGCGCGCGATGCCGAGTCGGGCCAGGACGTCGGGGAGTTCGTCGTAGACGGCGTGCACGAGGGTGGCCCGCTCGCCGAAGGGCGCCAGCCGCTGCCCGGACAGGCGCAGGGCCTCCTTGTCGCGGTCGAGGGCGACGAGCCGGGTCTGCGGGAACCGGCCGAGCAGTGCCTCGCTGTGCCCGCCGAGGCCCAGGGTGCAGTCGACGACCACGGATCCCGGCCGCTCCAGGGCTGGCGCCAGCAGGTCCAGGCACCGCTGGAGCATCACCGGGACGTGTCGACTCTGGCTCAAGGGGCCCTCTCAGCTCCGGCGCGGGCCGTACGCACCGCCGGGTCCCCGCCCGCTCGTGAAGGGGAGGCCGGCCGGCGCCGGAAGCGTCAGCCGGCCGGGAGCGGGAGGAGGCCGAGCCGTACGTACGCGCCGCGCACGTGGGGAGACGGTCCGCGCGCGTGCCGGGGTCTCCGGATGAATTCAGTCCAGCGGGGAGAGACTCGCCTCCCAACTTCGCGCCACTTTAGTCCACCGTGTCTCGCGGTCAATCAACCGGCCTGCGCGTCGCGAACCGCACTCCGGTCGGCGCCGCGATCCGGAAAGAATCAGTCGTACGGCTCACTTTTATCGTCCGTGTGGGTTAGCTCACACCAAACAACGATGACATTCTTTGTCCCAGCCATAACAGGACCGCTCGTCGGCTGACCAGTACCGTCGTGAGTATGACGACTTCTGCAGCAGTTCCCGCCGGGTCCGAGGACGCCATAACGGGCGAGGGCACCGTGACGGACCGTCTCGTGGAGGCCAACGGGCGGTACGCCGCCGCGTTCACCGACCCCGGGATGGACGCCCGCCCCATTCTGCACGTCGCGGTCGTGGCCTGTATGGACGCCCGTCTCGATCTGCACGCCGCGCTCGGCCTGGAACTCGGCGACTGTCACACCATCCGCAACGCGGGCGGTGTCGTCACCGACGACGTGATCCGCTCCCTGACCATCAGCCAGCGGGCCCTCGGCACCCGCAGCGTCGTCCTCATCCACCACACCGGCTGCGGCCTGGAGTCCCTCACCGAGGAGTTCCGGCACGAACTGGAGATGGAGGTCGGCCAGCGGCCCGCCTGGGCGGTGGAGTCCTTCCGGGACGTCGACCAGGACGTGCGGCAGTCCATGCAGCGGGTGCGCACCTCGCCGTTTCTGCTGCACACCGACAATGTGCGCGGCTTCGTGTTCGACGTCAGGACGGGCCTGCTGCGCGAGGTCGACCCCGCCTGAGCAGTCCGGGCGCCCCCGAAACACCCGATGTGCGAGGCCGGAAAGTCCGGCCGAAAAGAGCCGTAAGGCCGACATCGTGCGGGCAGTTGTCCACAGGCGAGTGACACGAATCGGTAACGGCGGCAAGAATGCGGGGTGTGACGTCACGCGGAACTTTCCACGTGTGGCGTCCGTGTTTCGGGGTGGGCCGGTCCGCAGCGCAGAGCGACGGCCCGGAGTGAGAACGGGCCGAGGAGGGCCGGGTGACGACCTATGACGATCGAGCGAGCCTCACTGATCTGACCGCCACTGTGGAGCGTGTCCGCAGTTCGGTGGAAGGAGTGATCGAGGGCAAGCCCGAGGTCGTACGGCTTTCGCTGACCGTACTGCTGGCGGAGGGGCATCTGCTGATCGAGGATGTGCCCGGTGTGGGCAAGACAATGCTGGCCAAGGCGCTGGCGCGATCCATCGACTGCTCGGTGCGCCGCATCCAGTTCACCCCCGACCTGCTGCCGTCGGACATCACGGGTGTGTCCATCTGGGACCAGCAGCGCCGGGACTTCGAGTTCAAGCCGGGCGCGATCTTCGCACAGATCGTGATCGGCGACGAGATCAACCGGGCCTCCCCCAAGACGCAGTCCGCGCTGCTGGAGTCCATGGAGGAACGGCAGGTCACCATCGATGGGCAGACCTATGAACTGCCCAGCCCTTTCATGGTGGTGGCCACGCAGAACCCGGTCGAGATGGAGGGCACGTACCCGCTGCCGGAGGCCCAGCGCGACCGCTTCATGGCCCGCGTCTCCGTCGGCTACCCCAGCGTCGAGGCCGAGTTGCGGATGCTGGACGTGCACGGCGGCGCCTCGCCTCTGGAGGACCTCCAGCCGGTCGCCCACGCGCACGAGATCGTGAAGCTGGTCGAGGCCGTCCGCGGGGTGCACGTCGCGGAGACCGTCCGGCGCTACGCGGTCGACCTGGTCGCCGCCACGCGCGCGCACCCCGATCTGAGACTCGGCGCCTCCCCGCGCGCGACGCTGCATCTGCTGCGGGCGGCGAAGGCGGCCGCGGCCCTGGCCGGCCGGGAGTACGCGCTGCCGGACGACATCCAGGCCCTGGCCGTGGCGGTCCTCGCGCACCGGCTGCTGCCCACCGCCCAGGCCCAGCTCAACCGGCGCACGTCGGAGCAGGTGGTCCAGGACATCGTGCAGCGCACGCCGGTACCCGCGGCGGCGCGGCAGAACGGCTTCGGCGCACCGGGTGCGACCGCGTACGGCCAGCAGCCGCCCCGGAGGCTGTGATGAGCGGCGGGGGGACCGGGCGGCCGGAGACCGAACGCGACGACAAGGGCGGTGTCCGCACGGCCCTGGCCGGGCTGACCACGCGCGGCCGTTCGTTCCTGGCGGCCGGCGTCGCCGCCGCCATCTGCGCCTATGTGCTGGGGCAGAGCGATCTGCTCCGGGTCGGACTGCTGCTGGCCGCGCTGCCCCTCATCTGCGCGACGGTCCTGTACCGCACGCGCTACCGGGTGGCGGGCAGCCGCCGGCTCTCCCCCTCGCGCGTGCCCGCGGCCGGCGAGGCCCGGGTCCATCTGCGCATGGACAACGTCTCGCGGCTGCCCACGGGCCTGTTGATGCTCCAGGACCGGGTGCCGTACGTGCTCGGGCCGCGGCCCCGCTTCGTGCTCGACCGGGTGGAGCCGGGCGGTCGCCGGGAGGTGTCCTACCGAGTCCGGTCCGACCTGCGGGGCCGCTATCCGCTCGGCCCGCTGCAACTGCGCCTGACCGACCCCTTCGGGATGTGCGAGCTGACCCGCTCCTTCTCGACGTACGACACCCTGACGGTGATCCCGCGCGTGGAGGCGCTGCCGCCGGTGCGCTTCAGCGGCGAGGTGAAGGGGTACGGCGACGGGCGGCAGCGCTCGCTGGCCCTGGCCGGCGAGGACGACGTGATCCCGCGCGGCTACCGGTACGGCGACGACCTGCGCCGGGTCCACTGGCGCTCCACCGCGCGCTACGGCGAGCTGATGGTGCGCCGCGAGGAGCAACCGCAGCGCTCCCGGTGCACGGTGCTGCTGGACACCCGGGGCATCGCCTTCGCGGGCGCGGGCCCGGACTCGGCCTTCGAATGGGCGGTGTCCGGCACCGCCTCCGTGCTGGTGCACATGCTCGAACGCGGCTTCTCGGTACGCCTGTTGACGGACACCGGCAGTTCGGTGCCCGGGGAGGGCACGGACGGGTTCGCCGGCGCCAGCCAGGAGACGGCGGACTCGGCCGGGCTGATGATGGACACCCTGGCCGTGATCGACCACTCGGACGGCGCGGGCCTGTCCCGGGCCTATGACGTGCTGCGCGGCGGCAACGAGGGGCTGCTGGTGGCCTTCCTCGGCGAGCTGGACAAGGAGCAGGCCGCCGTGGTCGCCAAGATGCGCCGGCGCAGCGGCGGTGCCGTCGCCTTCCTGCTGGACCCGGACACCTGGGTGCGGGAACCGACGGACGTGCCCGGACCGGGGAACGGTCACGCGGATGGGCTGCGGCTGCTGCGGGAGGCGGGCTGGACGACCGTGAGCGTGCCGCGCGGCGCCTCGCTGGGCGAACTGTGGCGCCAGGCGGACCACGAACGCACGGGCGTGGCCGCGCTGAGCGGCGGGGAGGCACGGCCATGAACGGTGGCAGCACACGACCGGCACGACCACGACCGGCACGGTCCTGGCTGGCACGGTCATGGCTGGGCGGGACAGGTTCGCGCGGGGCGCGTTCGGGCAGCGCCCTGGTGCGGGCGCCGTGGTCCGGTGGTACGGCGCGCGGGCGGGAGGTGACGGCATGAGCGGGCGGGCCCGACTGGCGGTGTGCGCCGCCGTGGCCACGATGATGGTGGCGTGCGCCCTGCTGCCGCTGGTCTCCCCGGCGACCTGGATCTTCCAGGCGGGCCTCCTGGTGGCGGTACAGGCGGGCGTGGGCGCGGCGACCCGGCGGGTGCCGCTGGCCCGGTCGCTGACCGTGACGGCCCAGGCCCTGGTGAGCCTCATACTGCTGACCCTGCTCTTCGCGCGGGGGCACGCGCTGCTCGGGCTGATCCCCGGGCCGGACACCTTCCGTTACTTCTCGGACCTGCTCCAGCAGGGCTCGGACGATGTGAGCCGGTTCGCGATCCCGGCGCCCCTGTCCGAGGGCATCCGGCTGATGCTCGTCGGCGGTGTCCTGGTGATCGCGCTGATCGTGGACGTCCTCGCGGTGACTCTCCGCAGCGCGGCCCCGGCGGGGCTGCCGCTGCTGGCCCTGTACTCGATCGCCGCGGGCCTGTCCGACGGCGGCACCGACTGGCTGTGGTTCCTGGTCGCCGCCGCGGGCTATCTGATGCTGCTGCTCGCCGAGGGCCGGGAGCGGCTCTCCCAGTGGGGCCGGGTCTTCGGCGGCGCCGCCCGCTCCCCCGACGGGGCGACCGGCGGCGCGCTGGCGCCCGTCCGCACGGGCCGACGCATCGGCATGGTCGCGCTGGGCGTCGCCCTGGTGGTGCCCCTGGCCCTGCCGTCGATGCGGGGCGGCCTCCTGGACGGCACCGGAGCCGGTGTGGGCGCGGGCAGCGGCAACGGCGGCACCATCTCCGCGGTCAACCCCCTGGTGTCGCTGCGCGACAGCCTGAACATGGACGAGGACCGCCAGGTCCTGTCCCTACGAACCAGCTCGAACACCGCCTCGAACCTGTATCTGCGGATCGTCTCCCTGGACGACTTCGACGGCACCACCTGGAAGCCGTCCCAGCGGCACATCGTGGGCGTACCGAACCGGTTCCCCACGCCGGCCGGCCTGAGCCAGGACGTCAGACGCTCGGAGGTCAGGACCAGAATCACGGCCGCCGACTGGTACGCCCAGGACTGGCTGCCGATGCCGTACCCGCCGAGCGGTGTGCGGATCTCCGGCAAGTGGCGCTACGAGCCGGTGGGCATGACGCTGGTCGGCGACCACGGCCAGAACACCCGCGGTGCGGCGTACGAGGTGACCAGCCTGGACGTGCAGCCGACCGCGGAGCAACTGGCCTCGGCACCGGAGCCGTCGGAGGCGCTCAGGCGCGAGTACACCAAGGTGCCGAAGTCGCTGCCGTCGGTGGTGGCGAAGACGGCCGAGCAGGTCACCGAGGGGGCGACGAGCCACTACGAGGAGGCGGTCAAGCTCCAGGACTACTTCGCCGTGACCGGCGGCTTCCAATACGACACCGAGGTGCAGGTCGGCCGGGGCCCGGACGCGATAGCGAACTTCCTGGAGAAGAAGCAGGGCTTCTGCGTCCACTTCTCCTTCGCGATGGCCGCGATGGCCCGCACCCTGGGCATCCCGGCCCGGGTCGCGGTCGGCTTCGCGCCCGGTGCGCTGCAGTCGGACGGCACGGTGTCGGTCGGCCTGAAGGACGCGCACGCCTGGCCCGAGCTGTACTTCGAGGGCGTGGGCTGGACCCGCTTCGAGCCGACCCCGACCCGGGGCACGGCACCCGAGTACACCCGGTCGGACACGCCCGGCACGTCCCTTCCGGACCTGACGCGTCCCTCGGAGCAGTCGTCCCAGGCACCCTCCGTCGCCGCTTCGCCGAGCGAGAGCTGCACGGCGCAGCTGCGCAAGCTGGAGGCATGCGAGAGCCCGTCGGCGCAGGACGTGACGGTCGGCGGCGGTGACGGCCCGAAGTGGTGGCAGTCGGCGCTGTGGGCCCTGGGCGGACTCGTCGTGCTGGTCCTCCCGTTGTCGCCGCTGCTGTGGCGCAAGCGGCTGCGGGCCGTACGGCTGGGCGGGCACGCACGCACCGAGGAAGGCGCGGCGGCCCACACACTGGCGGCCTGGCAGGAGCTGACCGACACCGCGTGGGACTTCGGCATCCTGCCGGACGAGTCGCAGACGCCGCGCCGGGCGGCGGACCGGATCGTCCGGCTCGGGCAGCTCGACCCGGCGGCCGGTGCCGCGGTGCACCGGGTGGCGGACGCTCTGGAGCAGGTCCTCTACGCACCTCGGCCGCGGCCGACGACCGGCCTCGCGGAAGATGTGCGCCGGGTGACCGAGGCCCTGGGCAGCACGGTCGGCCGGGGCACACGACTGCGCGCACTGTTCGCGCCGCGCTCGGCCGTGCGCGTGCTGTGGGCGATGTCGGCGTGGTCGGCTGCGCTCAGGGCGCGGGCGGCGGCGGCACGGCCGACCCCGCGCAAGCCGTCCGGCCAGGAGAGCTGAGGCGCCACCGTCACTCAGAGCGCTCAGAGCGTTCTGGGCTCTGCGGAGCCGCCCCGGCCGCCGACGGTCACCGGTGCCGGGTCGGCTCGTCGCCGACCACCGGCCACCAACTGCCGATCGCCGAAGAAGGTTTCCGAGGCGAGCCCGGGCTTCGGGCTGGTCGAAGGCAGGCCGCACGGCCGCGGGAGGCCGCATGACTGAGGGGCCGCATGACTGAGGGGTGACCGCCCAGCACGGGTGGTCACCCCTCAGTCAGATATGTATGTGTGGCCCTGTTCTCCCGGTGGGCTCTCTAGCGGCCGCCCTGCTCGTCGCGGCGACGCTGCCAGCGCTGTTCGATACGGTCCATCATGGAGCGCTTCGGCCGTGCCTGACGGCGCGCGTGCGGGGCACCCGCGGCGGGCTGCTCACCCGGCTTGGGGGCCTTGCGCCAGCCCGTTACGGCGAGTACCGCACAACCCAGCATGACGAGGAAGCCCACCACGCTGACCCAAATCTGCTGCGCGACCATTCCGGCCATGAGGAGCGCGATACCTACGAGGAAGCCTGCGACCGCCTGGTAGACCCGTCGCCGGGTGTACGTACGCAGCCCGCTTCCCTCAAGCGCTGTAGCGAACTTGGGATCTTCGGCGTACAGCGCTCGCTCCATCTGCTCGAGCATGCGCTGCTCGTGCTCCGAGAGCGGCACGGAGTCCTCCTCATCGTGCAGTCGCCGGGGCGACCCGGGGGGTCCCTTCAGGATAGGCAGGGAATCGCCCCCGTGAAACCCGCCCCTCTAGGCCAATTGGCCAACCGGAACCCGCCATGGCCGTCCCGGCTCGCTGAGGCTTCCATTCCCCAGCGGCCGACCCGTCATGCCGGGCGGTCTCCCTCGATCATACGGCGCAAACCCCTCGATCGGGGGGCCTGTGGCGTACTCCATCCGCTGCCGCGGCCCTGATCAGCGGTGTGACCCGGGAGCTGCTCAGACCTCGTCGGGCCCATGCGTCTCGCCGAGGACATGGAGCTGCGTGGCCACGGAGCGGAACGCGGGCAACTCGGCTGCCGCCGCCTCCAACTTCAGCAGGGCGTCGAGGGCTCCGGGCTCGGTGTCGACCAGGACTCCGGGTACCAGGTCGGCGAAGACCCGCACGCCGTGCACGGCGCCGACCGCGAGGCCCGCGCCCTCGACCAGCGCGGTGAGCTGTTCGGCGGTGAAGCGCCGGGGCACCGGGTCGCCGGCGCCCCAGCGGCCGTCGGGATCGGCGAGGGCCTGCCTGGCCTCCGTGAAGTGTCCGGCCAGGGCGCGGGCGAACACGGCGCCGCCGAGCCCGGCCGCGAGCAGACTGAGGACGCCGTCGGGGCGCAGCGCGGCCACCACGTTGCGGACGCCCTCGGCCGGGTCGTCGACGTACTCCAGGACGCCATGGCACAGCACCGCGTCGAAGCCGCCGCGCGCCACGACGTCGAAGAGACCGCGGACATCGCCCTGGACGCCCCGCACCCGGTCGGCGACACCGGCCTCGGCGGCCCGTCGCTCCAGCGCGAACAGCGCGTTGGGGCTCGGGTCGACGACGGTGACGCGGTGCCCGAGGCGGGCGACGGGCACCGCGAAGTTGCCGCTGCCGCCCCCGGTGTCGAGGACGTCCAGCGAGTCCCGACCCGTGGCCTTGACCCGGCGGTCGAGGGCGTCCTGGAGGACCTCCCAGACCACGGCGGTACGGAGAGAGGCGCGGGGGCGCATCGGGTCCGACACGACAGTTGACTCCTCGGCGCGGCACCGCCTGTTGCCCGGCGGCGCGAACGGGGTCCCTCCCCCGCCCGGGGCGCGGGAGAGGGAAGGTTTCAGGCGTTCTCCACCCTATGGCCTCCGCCGCCGTACCTGGTCGACGCGGGGGCGCGCGGGCCTCCGCGTCCCGTACGGCGGACCGCGCGCGCCCGATGTCCCCTGCGGACCGCGCGGTCTCGACGTCCCCTGCGGTCCGGTCGCGGCCACGCAGGCTTCGGGGCCGTTCAGCCCGCGTCCGGCATGACCCTGTCAGCCAGGCCCGTGTCGTCGGCGCGGTCGGTCGGTTCGGCGGTGTCCTGACGGGGCTGTGGCAGGACCGGCTGGAGTGCCAGCATCCGCTCCACGATCCGGAAGAACATCGCCACGTCCCGTATCAGATCGTCGGCGTCCCGGCGGCTCGCCGCGTCTCGGATGCCCGCCTCGGCCCGGGCGCGGCGGGCGGCGCCGGAGGCGAACAGGGCGCTCCATTCGGTGAGTTCGGGCGCGATCTCGGGGAGCACCTCCCAGGCGCTCCGGATCCGCTCCCGGCGCCGGGCGTTCGGCTCCGGGCGGCCCCGGGCGGCGAGGACGGCGGCGGCGGTGCGCAGGGCGGCGAGATGGGCCGTGGCATAGCGCTCGTTGGGTGTGTCGAGGACGGCGGCCTCGTCGAGTCCGGCACGGGCCTGGGCGAGCAGGTCGAGGGCGGCGGGCGGGGCCGTGGCCCGGCGGAGCACGGGGTGCACATCGCCC
The DNA here is from genome assembly GCF_053601275.1 of Streptomyces sp. NPDC004752. NCBI lineage: Bacteria > Bacillati > Actinomycetota > Actinomycetes > Kitasatosporales > Streptomycetaceae > Streptomyces > Streptomyces sp. NPDC004752. The sequence goes on from NZ_JBSGBN010000192.1 coordinate 10,464, forward strand.
GCCGGGCCGGTCAGTGAGGGGGCAGGGCCGGTGGCGCGGCGCCGGTGGGCGGCTGCTGCGGACGAGCTGGCCATGACGAACCTCCTGTCGTCTGTGTGACGGCACACCCGATACGAGGTGCCGTATGTGCCCATCGTGCGGTATGCCACTGACAATCCGTTCTGACCTGGGCTTTCGATTCGATCGACAGTTCGGGTCAGCTGATGGGGAGCTGCGGATCCCGGACGACTGCGGGGACCGGGACGGGGACGGGGACGGGGACCGGAATCGGGACCGACCACGGCGCCGCGCCGTACTTCATTCCGCTGTCCCCGTGGGTGGGAGCGACGGCCGCCCGCGGGGTGATCCCGCCGCTCGACCGGCGCGCCCTCGCGGTCGGTTCGGGCGCGTGACGGACCTCGCTCCAGGGCCGACTGTCCGCGGCCTCCTGGTCCGAGCCCGGTGCCGGGCCGGTTCCTGTGCCGGTGCTGGGCCGGTTCCTGTGAGAATCGGGACCATGGAAAGCAGCAGTGCCACGCCCGGCGGCAGCACCCGCCGCGAGGCCACCCGGCAGCGGCTCTACGAGGCCGCCGTCACGCTCATCGCCGAGCAGGGCTTCTCCGCCACGACGGTGGACGAGATCGCCGAGCGCGCCGGGGTCGCGAAGGGCACGGTCTACTACAACTTCGCGAGCAAGTCGGTCCTCTTCGAGGAGTTGCTGCGGCACGGCGTGGGCCTGCTCACCGCCTCCCTCCGGGAGGCGGCCGAGCGGACGGCGGACGAGGGCGGCGGCAAGGTGGACGCCCTGGACGCGATGGTCCGGGCCGGTCTCGTCTTCATCGACCGCTATCCGGCCTTCACCCAGTTGTATGTGGCCGAGTTGTGGCGCCCCAGGCGCGCCTGGCAGCCCACCCTGCTGGTGGTGCGGCAGGAGGCCGTCGCGGTCGTCGAGGGCGTACTGCGCGAGGGTGTGGCCGACGGCGAGTTCAGCGAGGAGATCGACGTGCCGCTGACGGCGGCGGCACTGGTCGGCATGGTGCTGGTGGCCGCGCTGGACTGGAAGTCGTTCCAGCCGGAGCGCTCCCTGGACGACGTCCACGCCGCCCTGTCCCGGCTGTTGCAGGGCCGAGTGAGCGGCAAGGGATAACCGGACAACGGGATAGCGGGACAACAGAACAACGGGAAGCGCCGGTCCGCCGTGGCCGCGTCCCCCGCGGGCCACCTCGAACCGGCGCTTCCCCGTGCTCCCCCGTATCTCCCCCGTGGAACCCCCGTTGCGGTCATCCTCCGGGTTCCCCCGTGTCCTCGCTTCCGCCGACGAGTCGACGGAAGGAGCGGCTCAGGGCGGGCACCGTTCCGCCGCCCCGTGTCGGCGGTGCCGGTCCCCGTCCCTCTGCCGTGCCTCCACCTTCTCGTTCCAGCAGGTCGGAACCCATCCGCGCGCGTACTCAACTCACCGCCTAGGTACGCGTACTCAGCCGTCCGCGCTCGTGCGCAGGACGCAGCGCCGCCTCCCTGGTTACGATCGCGTCCGTGTCCGTACTCCCTCTGGTGTTCACCAGCGGCTGGGCCAGCGGCATCAATGCCTACGCCGTGGTGCTGCTGCTCGGCCTGTTCGGCGCGACCGGGGTGAGCGACGACGTTCCGCAGACGCTGCAGCGCCCCGAGGTCCTCATCGCGGCCGGCGCGCTGTTCCTGTGCGAGGCCGTCGCCGACAAGATCCCCTACGTCGACTCGGCGTGGGACTCCGTGCACACCGTGGTCCGGCCGCTCGCGGGCGCCTGGGTCGGGGCGCTGCTCGCCGGGCAGAGCGGTTCGCTGTCGGACGTGGCGGCGGGCCTGCTGGGCGGTTCGACGGCGCTCGCCAGCCACGCGGTCAAGGCCGGGACCCGGATGGCGGTCAACACCTCGCCGGAGCCCTTCAGCAACGTGATCCTGAGCACGGCCGAGGACGCCGGCGTGGGTGCCGTCGTCTCCTTCGCCCTGTTCCATCCGGAGGCGGCGGCGATCGTCGCGGCGGTGCTGCTGGCCGCCGGTGTGGCCGCGCTGTGCTTCCTGGTCTCGCGGATCCGGCGGTTCCTGCGCCGCCGGGCGCAACGGCGGGAGGAACGCCGATTGGCCGCCCGACCGGTCCGCCCGCCCGACTGACCGCCCGCGGCCACGATTGTCAGTGGCGGTCGATAAAGTCGCAGGCATGGCACGGATTGCGGTGATCGGCGCCGGGATGGGCGCGATGGCGGCCGCCGCCCGGCTGGCCGTCGCGGGCCACCGGGTGGTGGTGTACGAGCGCACGGAGACATACGGCGGAGCGGTGCGCCGTTTCGAGCGGGACGGCTTCGGATTCGACACCGGCCCGGGGGTGCTGCCGCTGCCCGCGGTCTGGCGCGATCTGTTCCTCAAGACCGGCAAGGAGCCACTGGAGGAGTGCGTCCGGCTCACCCAGGTCGACCCCTCGTCCCGGCATCTGTTCGCGGATGGCACCGAGGTGTCGCTGCCGAACGCCTCGCGCGCGGGTGTCGTCGCGGCCCTGGACGAGGCCCTGGGATCCGGTGCCGGGCAGCGCTGGGGCGACTTCCTGGTGCGCGCCCGCGAGGCGTGGGACCGCACCCGCCGGCCCCTGCTGGAGGAGCCGCTGTGGTCGAACTGGGTGGTGCTGGCCGAGCGCGAGCCCTATCCGGCGGTCCCCCACAAGCGCCTGCTGCGCACCCGCCGGGCCGCGACGCTCGCCGAGATCGGCGCGTGGGAACTGCGGGACCCACGGCTCGCCACCCTGCTGGCGGGTCACGCGCTCGGGTACGGCCTGGACCCCGGGACCGCTCCGGCGAGCGCGGCCGTGTTGGCGTACATGGAGCACGCCTTCGGCGTCTGGTATGTCGAGGGTGGCATGCGGGAGTTGGCGCGCGCCGTGTACGAGCGGTGTGCGCGGCGCCGGGTCGAGTTCGTCTTCGGGGCCGAGGTCACCGGGATCCTGGAGAAGGACGGCCGCGCGGCCGGGGTGGAGTTGGCGGAGGGGACGGTGGCGGAGGCGGACACGGTGGTCGGCGCGGGCCCCTGGCGGCTGCGCGGCCTGCTGCCCGGCCGGGAGCCGTACGGGCCGGGCGTCGTCCAGCCGACCGCCGAGGGGCTGTTCCCGGGCCGGGCCGTGGTGTGCCTCGCGCTGCGCGGCGGCCGGGAGCCGGGGGCCGCGCACCGCACGGTGGTGCACTCCCCGGACGCGGCGGCCGAGTTGGGCCTGTTCACGGCGGAGGGGACGCCCGAGCGGCCCACGGTCCGCGTCGACCGGCCGGACGACCCCGCCCTGCGCCCCGACGCGGCGCACGAGTCCGTGGTGGTGACGGCGACGGTGCCGTCCGCGG
>NZ_JBSGBN010000193.1:0-13394 GCF_053601275.1 Streptomyces sp. NPDC004752
CCCGCGCCGGGCGTCCCCGGGTCCGCGCCGGGCGTCCCCGGGTCCGCGCCGGACGCCCCGGGTTCCGTGCCGGGCGCGTCCGGAGGCATGCCGGAGGGCACGACGATGTGCTGGAAGTGCCGGAGCAGCCGCGCCCGGGAGAGGCTTTCCTCCACGACCTCCAGGGGGCAGTTGCTGGCCACCGCGAGCGGCAGCCGGCCGGACAGCGAGCGCACGAACTCCACGGCCCCCGGCATGGTCACGGGATCGTTGGCGACGAGTTCCAGGAAGTGCTCCAGCAGTGCCCGCGTCAGCTCGTCGGTCAGCTCGGGCTTGTGCGCCTCCTCGGCCATCAGTCGGCCGCAGTCGGTGTAGTGCACGCCCTTGGCCCGCTCCGCGAACCCGGGCGAGGGCCTCAGCCCGAAGGCGCGCAGGGCCCTGGTCCGGGCGTCCTGCCAGTGGCGTTCGGTGTCCATCAGGGTGCCGTCGCAGTCGAAGACGACGGCGTCGGGGGACCAGTCGAGAAGGGGAGATGCCTGGGGCGTCACGGTGTCTCCTGCGGGAGAGGCGGCCATGCTCGTGGTGGACCGCGGTGTGGGCGAGTGCTGCGGTTCCCCGTGCCGGACGCGCGCCGACCGCGCGCGTCCATCGGTGTCGTCGTACGGACGAAACAGCCCGCACTCAGGTCATTACGTCGCAAAGGGGAAACATCGCGGTCGCTACGCTATTTTCGGTTCGGAGCATGACGCAATCACTACTTCGAGTGCTCGACAGTTGTCGGAGTGGGGGTGTAAGCGGGATCGAGTGCGCGACGCTTGTCGGCTGTGCCTGCGGCCCGTCAAACCCTGCATAAATGCTGCCGAGTTGAGGCATATGCGGGAGGCAAGGCGGAATGGGTGCGACCGGGTCGGAAAAAGTCGTGCCACTGCCAGGAACCGCGCCGGGTGGGGCCCGGAATCACCCGCAAGAACTCACCTTCGAAAAAGTTGAGCAATTCTTGTGCATAAGAGGAGTGAATTACCCCCGGCGTACGCGGGCGCATTACATTCTCCGTCGTCACGGGAACATTGAGCGAAAGTGGACAGCACGTTGCAGGAACGGGCCAGGGCAACCCGCAGATCACTCCTGGAGGCAGCGGCCTGCCTCTTCGCCGAACAGGGATACGTCGGCACCAGCGTCAACGACATAAGTGCCAGGTCCGGGCGGACCAGCGGCTCCGTCTATTTCCACTACGCCAGCAAGGAGGGGATCGCCCGCGCCGTCGTCCAGGACCGGTTCGCCACCTGGCCGGGTCTCACCGTGCGGTACACGGACCGCGCCGTGCCGCCCCTCGAGCGCCTCGTCATCCTGAGCTATGAGATCGCCTGGGCCCTGGCCGAGGACACTCTCACGCGCGCGGGCGCACGCCTGTGGGCCGAGCGTGACACCATCGACGCCCCGCTGCCGGACCCCTTCGCCCTGTGGACCGCCGCCGCCACCCGCCTCCTCTCCCAGGCCCGGGCCGCCGGCCACCTCGCGCACCATGTACGCCCCGCCGCCACCGCACGCACCCTGGTCCGGGCCTTCTTCGGCCTCTGCACCCTCACCGAGGCCCTGGAGGGCCCGCACACCGTCACCGACCGCCTCACCGACTGGTGGCAGCTGACCCTGCTCTCCCTCCAGCGGGACGCGGATCCGGCCGGAGTGCTCGGAAAAGCGCGCGTGGAAGCGGCGCGCCAGGCGGCACGGAAGCCGCCGGATGCGGTGGAACGCAAGCCGCCGGATGCGCTGGATTCGCCGGAATCGGTTTCGCCGGAATCGATGTCGTAGGGCACGGGAAACCGCTGGTCCGGCCGTCGCCGTGCCCCCGGCTGACGCCCGGCCGGCAACGGGGCGCCCGCCACCCCCTACCCCCTGCTGTCCGTGTTCCGGGGGTCCCTTCCGGACTGACCGAGGGCGGTCCGCGCCCGGCAGGCGCGGCGGTGTTCGTGTCCGGATGTCACCGAGGATTCCCCGGCAGGTCCCTGACACTTGACCCCACCGTCCCGGCACGGACCTGGGATGGGGGCCGAGCGCGGCGCCGGCATGCGGTCCGGCACCGCAGGAGCCGTAGGTCAGGAGAAGCATGTCCGCCACAGCCGAAACACCGAGACGCGGGGCGCGCCGCGCAAAGCAGGGAGTCGGAAGAGGCATCGCGCTCGGGACCGCGCTGGCCCTGATCGCCCTCGTCCCGCAGGGCGCCGCGAGCGCGCAGGCCGCCGCCCCGGCCACCAGCGAGATCACCTGGACCACGCGGAGCGTGGCGCCCGGCGTCCAGGTCCGCACCGGAGTGCTGCACAACCCCGACGCCGCCGGCGTGTGGACGGTCACCGTCCAGGCACCGGCCGTCAACCGCCTCACCGGCGCCGCCACTTGGGCTCCCCTGGGGAACCGGGACTGGGCCGACGCCACCGCCGGCCGGCTGCGCGCGGCCGGATTCGAACCGCGGCTGGAACGGGTGGTGTGGGACCAGTACTCCGACACCCCGCGCTCCACGATGGGCTGGCAGGTCAGGATCGGCCGGTACGCCACCCAGGCCGAGGCGGGTACGCTCAACTCCGCGGTGTCCGCGGCCGGTTTCCGTACGTCCGTCGAGTGGACGGGTTACGACGGACGGCAGCGCGCCGACGCGGAACGCATCCACGTCGCCGTCGTCGACCCGGCCCGGCTGCAGGGCACGATCGAGGTCAGCGACGGCGGTGACGTCGCCGACCGCGAGAAGACCTCCACGGTGGCCGCCCGACTCGGCTCCCTGGTCGGCGTGAACGGCGGATTCTTCATCACCTCGGACGCGGACGGCGTCCAGGGCACGATGGCCGGCCTGTCCGCCGTGCACGGCGAACTGGAGTCGATGGCCGTCGGCTCACGCGCGGCACTGGTCCTCGGCGACGGCGGACGGCGCCCGCGCGTCGCGGACCTGTCCACCACCGTCACCGTGCGCGCCGGCGCCGCCACCCACGCGGTCCAGGGCATCAACCGGGTCCCGGGCAAGCTGCGCAACTGCGGCCGTCCCGGCGCCGTGCCCACCGAGCTGCCCCGGCACGACACCACCTGCACGCTCGCGGACGACCTGGTGAAGTTCACCCCCGCGTTCCGGGCCGCACTGCCCACGGGCAGCGGCGTCCAGGTGGTGCTGGACAAGCGCGGAGTCGTCGTCTCCCGCGGCGACCGGGGCGGCGCCGTGCCCGCGGAAGGCTCCGTCCTCCAGGGCACCGGGACGGCGGCCGCCTGGCTCACCGAGCACGCCGACATCGGCCGACGGCTGACACTGCGCGAGGTCGTCCGGGACGCCTCGGGGCGCCAGGTCGGGCTCGACGGCGACGACAGCATCGTCAGCGCGGCGCCCACCCTGGTCGAGGACGGCCGGGTGCACATCGACGCCGCCACCGAGGGCACCCTGGACCCGCTCGACCTCTCCTTCGGCTTCGCCTGGTCCAACGTCCGTCAGCCCCGCACCCTGGCCGGCGTCGACCGCGACGGGCGGCTCCTGCTGGTGACCGTGGACGGCCGCCGGCCCGGCGTCAGCGAGGGCTTCACACTCGCCGAGGCAGCCGACTTCATGCGCTCCCTCGGCGCCGTACAGGCCCTCAACCTCGACGGCGGCGGCTCCACCGCGATGGCGGTCGACGGCGCCCTCGTCAACACCACGTCCGACGCGACCGGCGAGCGTGCCGTCGGTGACACGATCCAGGTCCTGCCGCGCACCGGCCGGGGCTGACCCCGACCGACCCGGGGCGGCGCTCTGCGGACGGCCACACCTGAGCCGGACCGACGCGGGTGCCGCCCCGTAGTCCTGCCACCGGAACCGGTCGTCCTGCCACCGGAACCGGTCGGAGGCGTGTGCTTGGATACCCCGCATGGACGACTCACCAGGCATATGGATCACCGCCGTGCCACCGTTCGGCCCGGAGGAGACCGGCGTGCTCCTCCGCATCGACACGACGTCCGAGGACCCCGGGGAGCGCATGGTCTGCGTGCTGCTCAACCGGGGTCACGAGGGCGAGGAGGGCGTCTTCTACCTGCTGCCGTTCGATCTGTCGGCCCGCTACGAACGCAGTGGCGACCGGCTGTCGGTCGATATCAGGGCCTCCCGGCAGGTGCTCACCGCCGATCTGGCCGACCACACCGACACCCTCCGCGAGCAACTCGCCCACCTCGCACCGGACCCGGCGGACGACGACCGGGTCACCTTGCTGCGCCGCACGATCGTGACCGACTTCGTGCCCGCCGAACTGGACGGCGAGAAACAGTCGGTGCTCCTCGTCGACCACGAGGGCCCGGCCACCCTCGTGGAACTGTTCGCCCAGTTCCACGAGGGCGAGGCCGGCTTCGCCGTCCTGCACGCCGACTGACGGCGGCCCGTACGAAGCCGCCGTCGCCGTCGTCGTCCTACGCGGTGGAACTCCGGTACATGTCCTCGGTGTTCGGGCGTGGCACGGGCCGGTGCCGGGCCGCCGGGCCTTGACAGAAGCCACGGAGCAGGTTCTCCGTGGTGCGGGTGACGAAGGCGCGGGTGCGGGCGTCCATGCCGTGGTCGCGGCCACCGTCGGGGGTGCCCGCCATGAGCCCTTCCACCCAGCGCATGGTGCCGGTGGCGAAGACGCCCGCGCCGTCGGCGGCCGTGTAGTAGGCGGAGTCGCTGTGGCCGGGGCGGCCGTTGCACACGAGTGGGGAGTGGGCCGTGATCTCCAGTGGTGCGGGGACCGACGGGCCGGGCGTGACACGGTCGTACTCGACGCCGACGAGGTGCGCGAATGCGTCGCCGGGGCGCACACCGGTCCCGTCGTACAGCCAGTGGTCGGCGGCGAGCACGACGTACGGCGCGTCGGTGGGATACCCCTCGTACAGCACCCCGGTCAGGGACGACTCGGGGTCGGCCGCCGGGGCGAGGCGGAAGTCGGTCGTCGCCAGGGCGGGGTGGGCCGTGTAGTACGGGTCGCTGCGGACCGAGGACTTGTAGCAGACCACGGTGCGGTCGGCCGCTGTGTCGCCCGGTTCGAGGCGGACCCGCCGGAAGCAGGTGTTGGCGCCGAGGAAGGCGATGTTGGTGCCGGAGTCGCGGGCTCGGGTGATGTGGTCGCGCTGTTGCGGGGTCCAGTACTCGTCATGGCCCAGTGCGACCACCGTCGACGCGCCGCGCAGGACCGCCGGGTCACGGTGCACGTCGATGCCGGTGGTGTAGGCGAGCGGGATGCCGAGCCGTTCGGCCAGGACCACCGCCGCGCGCTCGTACACGAGGAACTTCTCCGCGCCGTCGCCGTCGTAGGGGCGGTCGAAGCTGACGGCCAGGGAGCGGGTGGCGTACGCGCCGGAGGAGCCGGTGTACAGGCTGTAGCCGCCCCACCGGTTGTACGCCTGCCAGGTGGCGGGGGCATGCATGAGGACGGTGCGCCCGGACGCCTGGGTGGAGCGGACGACCAGCGGGATGTAGCGCTGGTGGCCGGTCTCCGCGTCGAGCCGCAGCAGGTACGCGCCTTCCGGCCAGCCGGTCGTGTCGCAGACGAGGCTGCGGGGCCAGTCGGCGCGCACGGTGCGCGTGTCGGGCAGAAAGCGGGGTTCGGGGCGGGCGCGGCCCGGCACGCGCCCGGAGGACCAGACGAGTCGGGCCTGGGCGCCGCCGTACCAGCCGATACGGAAGGCCGAGACACGGAAGGACGAGGCGGTCGTCGACACATGCAGTCCGCACTCCTCGCCGGGCGTCACGCTGGACCGGTCCGCATAGCCGACGACGGCGGCGGCGGGACCACGCGACCGGATGCGCCAATCGGGTGTTCCCCGGCGGTCCCGCTCCGCTTCGGCCCGGTGTGCGGCGGGTGTGGGACGTGCCGCGGGAGCGGACGGGGCGCACGCGGCGGCAGTCACCGAGGAGAGCCCGATCCCCGCGCACACACCGAGGAAACGGCGCCGGTCCGGTCCGGCCGCGGGAGGTGTCAGCTCGTCCGCGCCGTCCTCGCTGCGTCTGTCGGAGTTCACATCTCCTCCCGCCGGTCGGCTCGCGGTGCCAGTCCTTGTGGTCAGGCTGGCACGGGACGCCCGCTCGCGCGCCCCGTGACGGTATCCGCAGACGCAGACGCAGACGCAGACGCAGACGCAGACTCGGCCGGGCCGGTCGGCAAGCCCCGCAAGCCCCGCAAGCCCGGCGGGTCGGCGCGGCCGACCGCGGACCGGCGAACAGGCGGTGCGCGCGCGAACCGACCGCAGCGGGCTGGTTCGCGTAGCACACGAGGCGTGTCAGCGGCGGTGGCCCCATTGACGACTGACGGCCCGTCAGCACTGCGGGACCCCCGGCCCGATCACGGCCGGGGCGTCACAGCGGATTGGGGTAGGGTGCACCACATTCGGTTTGGTTTTCACCAAAGGAGGGGTCCCATGGCACGGCAGGAGCGTGCAGTACGGACCCGTCGTGCTGTTGTCGAGGCCGCGGCCTCGGTCTTCGCGGAGCATGGCTACGCGGCGGCGACCATCGCGGAGATCCTGGAACGGGCCGGGGTGACGAAGGGGGCCCTGTACTTCCACTTCGACTCCAAGGAGGCCCTGGCCCGCGGGGTGATCGAGGAACAGACCACCCGCGACCACCGGGTGCCGCGCGAACTGAAGCTGCAGGAGTGGGTGGACACCGGGATGTCGCTGGCCCACCGCATCCCCCGGGACGTCATCCTGCTGGCAGGCATCCGCCTCTCCGGCGACCTACAGGGACGCACCCTGTTCGGCAGCGCCTGGCCGGCCTGGATCGAGCGGTCCGCCGCGCAGCTGGCCGAGGCCCGGGAACGGGGCGAGGTGCTGCCGCACGTCGTGCCCGCGCAGACCGCGGAGTGCTTCCTCGGTGCCTGGCTGGGCACCCAGGCGTTCTCCGAGGCCAGTTCACGCTGGAGCGACCTCAGCGAGCGGGTATCCGACCTGTACAACCACATGCTGCCGGCCATCGCCACCCCCGCGGCACTGGTCAGGCTGGACACCGCGCCCGACCGCGGCGCCCGCGTGGTACGCGAGGCAGCGGCCGAACGCGCAGGCCAGGCCGCTCCGGTGACCACCGAGGTCTGACACCGCACCGCCGGTTCCCGCCGTGTTCAACGCCGTTGACATACCGCACGTGCTGTTTCTTATCCGGGTCCGGTCTGCGGGGCCACAACGGGTAACCGATGTCCGGGTCACCGAGAGATCGCTGCCTGGTTGCCGGGGAACCGCCTGCCGTCACGGGGCAACCCTGGCCGCCGCCGTGACGAAGCGGGGCGTCACCGTGGCAGTGCCTCGGCCGTGCCCGGCGTCTCGGGTGTGCCCGTCGTGCCCGGCGTGTCTGGCGTCTCGGGTGTGGCCGTCGGGCTCGTCGTACCCGGTGTCTCGGGTGTGGCCGGTGTCTCGGGCGGGTGTGGTGTTCCGGTCGTCGTCGGTGTGCGGCCCGTCGTCAGGGTGCGGATCTGGCGGCTGCACAGGGCCGCCGCCGTGACGACGGTCACCAGGGCGGCCCCGGCCAGGAGCGTGGTGTCGGTGCCCAGGCGGTGGGCCAGCGGACCGGCGGTCATCTCGCCCAGGGGCAGGGCCACGAAGGAACCCAGCGCGTCGTAGGCGTACACGCGGGCCAGCCGGTCGTGCGGGATGTTCTCCTGCAACGAGACGTCCCAGGCCACCCCGAACTGCTCCAGGGCCAGCCCGCTGCCGAACATCGCGACGCCCAGCAGCAGGGCGTGCGGTGCCTGGGCGAGGAGCACCAGCGGCACCGCCTCCACCGCGGTCAGCGCGACGCCCAGCAGCAGCGCGTGGCGGATCCGGGAGCGGGCGGCGAGGATCCCGCCGACCAGGGCCCCCGCCCCCTGGGCGGCCAGAACGGCGCCCCACAGCCCACGGCCGAAGGTGGCGTCGGCGATACCCGGGCCGAGCACCTGCACGCCGCCCGCGATCACCGCGTTGACCACCATGAACTGCAGGACCACGAGCCACACCCAGCGGCGGGCGGTGAACTCCCGCCAGCCCTCGTGCAGTTCGCGCAGGGGACGGCTCCGCCGGCCGGGCGCGGCCTGCCCGGTCGCCCGGGGCACCGTCACGCCCAGGAAGCACACCGCCGCGCAGCCGAACGCCACCGCGTTACCGGCCAGGCCCCAGCCGGGCCCGAGGACGGCCGCCACCACGCCCGCCAGTGAGGCGCCCGCGATGGCGCCCAGGTTGGTGCCCATCCGCATCACGGCGTTGGCCGGGCGGATCAGCTCGGACGGCACGGTCTGCGGGGTCAGGGCCGCGGACGCCGGCAACGACATGGCGGCCAGGGCGCCGTTGAGGACGCTGAGCAGTATCAGCACCGGAATCGATGCCGCCGCCAGCAGCACGCTCGCGGCGATGGCCGCCTGCACCGCCGCCGCGGCCAGCGCCGAGCCCTGGAGCACCAGCGTGCGCCGCACCCGGTCGGCGACCACCCCGCCGACCAGCAGCAGCGCCACGTTGGCGAGCGAACGCGCGCCGACCACCAGGCCCAGATCGGTCGTCGAGCCGGTCGTGTCGAGCACGGCGAAGGCGAGGGCGACCGGGGCCATCGCGTTGGCGAAGTACACCAGCAGTCGGCCGGCCGCCAGGCAGCGGAAGGGCCGGTACGCCAACGGTGCCCACGGACCTCCTCGCGCCCGTCCGGCGTGCTGTCCGTCCTGTTCCCCCGTGTCCGCCATGCCGCCGACCGCTCCCTTCCCCCGTCCCTTCCTCGGCGCCCCACCCGGTGGAGCGTACCGCCGACGCGGCGGGGCGTTCCGCTCGCGATGTTCACCGGGTGAGGGCGGTGTGGTCCTCGAAACCGAATCCGGGGAAGGGCGCCTCGGCGAACACCAGGGCCAGGGCGTCGGCGTGGTCACGGTGCCGGGCGGCGAGCCGATAGCCGATCACGGCTCGCCGGCCCTCGCCCATCACGTCGTAGGTCCCGTGCCTGAGAGGACGGGCCATCGGCGCGGCGGTGGGTCCGGCAGGGTTCTTGCGGTCCGTCCGGCAGCTTCGTCGCTGCCCTCCGCTGCGTCAGCGCTCGGCGGCCCTCATCGCTTCCCCGCCCGCGCCGATGAATCCGGATGAGGGTCATCTCATCCCGTGATGGCTCTGGCTACCGGGGTGCCGACGGGCGCCCGCCGGACGGCGTCGACGGCGGCGGATCCGGGGCCGCGTCGCCGCTCTGCCCGGCCAGCGCCCCGAGCAGCCAGTCGTGCGCGGACCCGGGCGTCGGCTCCGGCTGCCGGCCCGGCGAGGTGAGCACCACGGCCGTCAGCTCCCAGTACCGGTCGATCCTCGGATCGGCCGCCAGCTGCCCGGCCAGCAGACGGCGGAACGCGGGCGTGTCCCGGGTGCCGTACGCGCTCGTGTAGGCGGCCACGAAACCGTCCAGCGCCTCACCGGGGTGCGGCGGCCGGCCCCGGCGCAGCTGCACGCCCGCCAGCTCGTACGCCTCGGCCAGGCCCGCGTACAGCACGGCCGCGCCCTGGGCCCCCGCGGTCCGGTGCGCCACGGGCTGGGTCGGCCCGGTGCCGGTGCACGGGCCGGTCGTCAGGGCGTTGAGCCGGGCGAAGGCCAACACCTGCTCCGGTGCGGGGTCGTCGGGCGGGGCCGGTACCGCCACGTCCAGGAACGCCGCCACCGCCGGGGTCGGCATCCGGGCCGGCAGCCAGCCCCGCCAGAACCGTGCCATGGACGCGGTGCTCGGCGGCACGGCCAGCGCACCGATCAGCCGTAGCCGCTCGGCCCGCACACCGGGCGGCGACTCCTGCACCAGCCGCAGCGCCGCCTCCCGCCAGCGCAGAGCCGCGAGTTGGGAGCCGAGGTCGCGCAGCCGTCCCGCGACGGCGCTCTCCAGCGCGCTGCCCCCGAAGCTCGCCTCGTTCCCCTCGACCTCCTCCTCAAGGATGCGGCGCACCTGGGGGAGCGGCAGGTCGAGGGCGCGCAGGGAGCGGATCAGACGCAGCCGGTCCAGCGCGTCGGGGCCGTAGCGGCGGTGCCTGCCGACGCTGCGCGAGGTCTCCGGCAGCAGCCCGCGGTCGGAGTAGAAGCGGACGGTCTTGACGGTGACGCCCGCGTGCTCGGCGAGTTCGCCGATGCTCCACAGGCCGTCGTACGACATGGACAGTTGAATCTCCCTCCGGGGGAGTTCCTACCGTACCGGTGAGCGCGGGCCGGGCGACGGGGCCGGCCCGCGCCGACCACGTGCTGAGGAGAGTGCCATGACCGTATTCATCATGGTGCCCGGTATGTTCACCGGCGCACACGTGTGGGAGCAGACGGCCGCGCGGCTGGCCGCGGCGGGCGCCGAGGCGCACGCGGTCGCCCTCACCGGGCCGGGCGCAGCCGAAGGCGAGGCGGGCCCCCGTGTCGATCTGGAGACACATGTCGCGGATGTGGTCGCCGCGATCGACGCGGTGGACCCGTCGGCCGGCGGGAAGATCGTGCTGGTCGGCCACGGCTACGGCATCCATCCGGCGCTGGGCGCCGCCGACCGGCGACCGGAGCGCATCGCCCGGATCGTGTGCGTGGACGGGCCGCTGCCGCAGGACGGCGTCCCGGCCCTGGCCGCCGTGCCCGACCAGGAGCTACGGGCACGGCTTGCCGAACGCGCCGAAGCAGCGGGAGCCGACGGGGTGCTGGCGCCGCCGTCCGGAGCGCAGTGGCAGCGCTGGGGCAGCACTGCCGGGATCCCCGACGCGGCGCTGGAGCGGCTCACGGACCGCGCCGTGCCGCAGCCGCTCGGCACCCTGCTCCAGCCACTTCGGCTGACCGGCGCGGCGGCCGCGGTGCCCACCACCGGGGTGCTGTGCACCGGCAACGGCGGCGGCATCGAACTGGTCCAGAAACGGGTGGACTTCGGCGACCCCGCGCTGGCGGCCCTGGTCGAGGAGCGAGTGACCTTCTTCGAACTGGCCACCGGACACTGGCCGATGCTGTCCTGCCCCACCGAACTGGCCGTGGTGCTGCTGCGCGCCGCGGCCGGCGAGGGGCACCGCCTGGCGCCGGCCGGCACCGCACAACCGCCCGCGCACCTGCGGCCGTTCCTCCTGGACGTGCCCGAGCGCCCGCGTGAGCGCACGGCGAACATCGACCTCTATCCGCCCGACGCCCCAGGCCCGTGGCCGGCCGTGGTGTTCGTACACGGCGGCCCGCTGCCCGCCGGGGCCCGCCCGACCCCCCGGGACTGGCCGAGTTTCGTCGGATACGCCCAATACGCCGCCGACCAGGGCGTGGTGGGCGTGACCCTGGACCACCGGCTGCACGACGTGACCGACTACGAGCGTGCCGCCGCGGACGTGGCCGCCGCCGTGGAGCGGGTACGGGCCGACCCGCGGGTGGCCGCGGACCGGGTCGCGCTGTGGTTCTTCTCCGGCGGCGGACCGCTCCTGGCGGACTGGCTGCGCACACCCCCGGCGTGGCTGCGCTGCGTCGCGGCCAGCTACCCGATCCTGGCGCCGCTGCCCAACTGGGGGCTGTCCGGCGGCCGGTTCCGCCCGGCGGACGCGGTGGCGGACGCGGGCGCCCTGCCCCTCGTCCTCACCCGGGCGGGCCTGGAGATGCCCGAGATCGCCGCCACCGTCGAGGAGTTCCTGACCGCGGCCGAAGGCTGCGGCGCGGATGTCGAGGTGGTCGACGTGCCGCACGGCCGGCACGGCTTCGAGACCCTCGACACGACCGAGGAGTCGCGTGCGGCCGTCCGGCGGGCGATGCGCTCGGTGCTGGCCCGGCTGACGGCCTGAGCCGTCCGCCCCACCCGCCGGGGGGGGGGGGGGGCCCCCCCCCCCCCCCCCCCCCCCCCCCCCCCCCCACCCCCCCCCCCCCCCCCCCCCCCCCGCCCGGGGTGGCCCGGCTCCGCCCGCGATCTGCGCCACCCCCCCCCACGCCTCATCCCCGCCTCATCGCAGCCTCCTCGTCCGCTCGCGGTCAGTGGCCGTGCAGGGCCTTGTGGAGGGCTTGCACGGCCAAGTGGCGGGCGACGCGCGCGGCGTGGGTGTCGCGCAGGCTGTCCAGCATCATGAAGTCGTGGACCATGCCGCCCACCCGGACCGCGGTGACGTCCACCCCCGCCTCCCGCAGCCTGTTGGCGTAGCGCTCGCCCTCGTCCCGAAGGACGTCCGCCTCGTCGGTGATGACGAGCGTGGTGGGCAGGCCCCTGAGCTGATCGAGGCCCGCCCGGAGCGGCGCGGCATGCGGCTCGGTCCGCTGCGCGGGCTCGGAGTACTGGTCCCAGAACCAGATCATGCCGTCGCGCGTCAGGTAGTAGCCCTCCGCGAACTGCCGGTAGGAGGGGGTGTCGAAGTCGGCGTCGGTGACGGGATACAGCAGGACCTGCGCCTTGAGATCGAGGCCGCCGCGCTCCTTGTTCATCAGCGCGAACACGGTCGACATACAGCCGCCGACCGAGTCCCCGGCCACGGCCACCCGGCCCGGGTCGAGCCCGTGCTCGGCCCCGTGCTCGGCGAGCCACCGGCCGACCGCGTAGTTCTGCTCGACCTGGGCGGGGTACCTCGCCTCGGGGGCGCGGTCGTAGACCGGGAAGACACCCGCGGCGTCCGCCCCGACGGCGAGTTCGCGGAAGAGCCGGTCGTGTGTCTGGTCGTCGCCGAACACCCAGCCGGCGCCGTGGATGAAGAAGACCACGGGCAGCGTACCGGTGGCCTCCCTGGGCCGGATGATCCTGGTACGCACCCGCCCCCACTTCCCGGCGTCGACGGTCACCCACTCCTCGTCGACCTCCGGCCGCCCGACGTCCTCGCCGCTCTGCAGCCCGTGGAGGATGTCGCGCCCCTTCTCCGGCGGCACCTCGTAGATGCGCGGGTGCCCGGCGGTGGCCTCGGCCAGCTCCCGGGCGGCGGGTTCGAGGTACGGCGTGATGGGCGGGGGGATGTCGGACATGATGCCTCCGGTTCGGGCCGGTCCCGGCTGGAATGTGTGCGGGGGCGGCGCCCGTCGCCCCGAGCGCGCACGATCCACTCAAGGCGCACCCGCCCCCGGCGGCAACCGGGCGCCGCTCCGGTCCCCGCCCGCCGTGGGAGGCGTGTCCGCCATCCGGGTGGGAGGGCCGGGGGCGGGGAGTGCGACGGTGGCAGGGCCCGGGTGCTGGCGCGGGCGGGCCTGCCGCCGCACACCGAACAGCACATCGCCACCATGGCCCGGCTGCACCGGGAGAACCGCTACGACCGCGCGTCCGACGATGTCGCGCGCGTCACCGGCGTACCCGCTGAGACCATGGAGGCGTTCGTGGCCGCCCGCCAGGACTTCTACCTGGGCGTGAGCCCCGCCGACCGGGACGGACGGCCGTAGGACGGGGCCGGGTCGGGTCGCCGGCCCGCGGATCGGACCGGGCGCACAACAGGCCCCGCCCCCCGGCATCGCGGGGGGCGGGGCCAGAAACGAAAAAAACGAAGAGCCTGCGGGAGGGAAAAAATTTTTAACGA
>NZ_JBSGBN010000194.1:0-13331 GCF_053601275.1 Streptomyces sp. NPDC004752
GTACTTCGTGTTCGGCGTCTTCGCGGTGAAGTCGCGCCGTAGCAGGTCGGGAACCGGTGTCGCAGACGGCTCGGGGATGGTGGTGCGGACCTTCTCACCCGATCCCATGCGACCAGCAGAAATGCGGGGTCGCATACGAGATTGAACAGATCACAAAACCGGCGGCCGGAATCCTCAGCCGCCCAACGGTGCAGCTTCGTCTGGATCTCCAGTACCCGACGCTCAGCCTGATACAGCTCTGCTTCCGGATCGATGGTATTCACCTTCGTGCTCCTGGTCTTCCAGTACTGCCACTGCGAATTCGCTGCCGCCCTTCCCCGCGTACTGGGCTCTCCCCAGCTCTGAGCCTGGATCCACCGCGCGATAGTCGGTCTGTGGACGACGGAATGAGAAGAGGTGCCCGCTGACCTGGGATGATGGGAGTTCCTACGCCCTCATCAGTCCCACGAAGCAAGGCACCTCGTAAGTGAAAGTCTCCCACAGTCCTGCGGCGCTGTTCGCCGCGTTCGACGACCCGGACCTGATCGCGCACACCGGTCTGGTCCCGAAGCGGGACGAGGTGGTGTTCGTGGACATCGACTCCAAGGTCAAGCAGGTCTACGGCCCTGCCAAGCAGGGCGCCTCCTTCGGCTACACCAAACAACGCGGCCTGCACTTCCAGATCGTCACCGTCAAGACCGGCACCTGCGCACCCGTGATCGTCGCCACGAGGCTGCGCAAGGGCTCGGCCAACTCCGGCAAGGGCGCGGCGAGTCTGCTGCGCGAGGCACTGGTCACGGTGCGGGCGATGGGCATCACCGCACAGATTGTCGTCCGCGCCGACTCGGCGTTCTTCTCCCACAAGGTCGTGGCCGAGCCCGCGCGCCGACCAGGTGTGCTCGCCCCGCCGGGCAGAAAGCGCCATGCCGGAGCAGAGGAAAGCGATCTCGCCGCAGGTGCTCGCCACGTAAGCGAGGTAGACCATGAGGTGGACGGTGACCCCGGGCGCCGTGGCGCATTCGGTGGTGAACGCCGTCAGGACGCATGGTGAACCTCCACTGTGCCGGCGGTGCGGTCGAGCAATGCGTCCACCTCGGCACGTGTCGGCAAAGAGGACTGCGCTCCGGGTCTGGTGGCGGCCAGCGCGCCGGCAGCACATGCCTCGCGCAGCGCGTCGTCCAGCGGGCTGCGCGCGCCCAGGGCCAGCGCCAGTTGTGCGCAGAACGCGTCGCCGGCGCCGACGGTGTCCACCGCCTGTATCGGGAAGCCCGACTGGTGATGTGTGCCATGTGCAGCGGCCGCCACTGCGCCGGCCGACCCCAGGGTGATGACAGCGGTCCGTGGCCCCAGCGTGCGCAGCTGCTCAGCACGTTCGGCCCAGACGGACGGGGAGACCGGTCCGGGAAGAGAGGCGGGCAGCCGGAGCAGGGTGGCCGCTTCCGTCTCGTTGACCACCAGGACGTCCACCGTGCAGAGCAACTCTTCCAACAAGGGACCGGGCTCGGGGCTCGGTGCGGCGTTGAGCACGATGTACGCTCCCTTAGCCCGTGCGGTGCGTGCGGCGGCAAGCACAGCGGGCAGTGGCACCTCCAACTGCAGTAGCACTGTGTCGGTCGGCCCCGCCAGCGCTGCCCCCTTGCTGATCGCCGCGAGACGTTCGGCGTCCAGGTGACGGTTGGCACCGGGCGACAAGGTGATGGCGTTCTCCCCGTCCTGCCGGACTACGATCAGGGCCAGGCCGGACGGTACGCCCGGCAGTGCGGCGACGGCTTCGCTGTCCACGCCCTCCCCGGCCAGCTGACGCCGCAGCTCCTCGCCGAAGGCGTCGTTGCCGAGCAGGCCGATCATCTTGACCCCGGCCCCCAGCCGAGCGGCGGCGACGGCCTGGTTGGCCCCCTTGCCGCCGGCCCCGCGGACCACGTCCGCACCAAGCACTGTCTCTCCCTGAGCCGGCAGGCGAGGGACGGTGACCGACAAGTCCATGTTCAGACTGCCAACCACAACGAGTTGTTGAGTCATCGTTCCGGTACTCCGATGGTGAAAGTCAGGGAAGAGTCGGCGGGCGGGTGCTCGCTGCCGGGCGGATCGGGGCAGCCGCATGATCCACGAGCGACGAGCGTCGCCTGCAGAACGTCCCTGCTTGGTGGTAGGTCCGGGTCCTGCATCCGTTGCAGCAGCCGCTCCATGGCCGTACGGCCCAGCTGCTCGACGGGCTGACGCATCGTGGCCAGTACGGGAGTCGTGTACTCGCTGGCCGCAATACCGTCGAAGGAGACGACAGCGAGGTCGCGCGGTACCCGGATGCGAAGCTCGCTCGCGGCCCGTAGCACCCCCGCAGCCTGCTCGTCGGAGGTGACGAACAAAGCATCAACCGAGCGATCCCGTGTGAGCAGCGCGTGCCCAGAGCGGTAGCCGTCCAACCGACCGAAGGAGCCGTGCAGCAGCGGCGCCGCCTCCGGGCGTGTCTCCCATCCTGTGCGGCCCCCCGAACCCGAGCCCGCCTTGAAGCCGGCATTTTCCAATGCCAGCCGCCAGCCCACGACGCGGTCCACGGTCGGATGAATGCCCAGTGGCCCGGCAATGCAGCCGATCCGGCGGCGCCCGTGCCCCAGCAAGTGCTCGGTGGCATCCTTTGCGCCGCGCACGTTGTCCACGAGGACGTGAGATATCGGCACGCTCTCCAGTTCACGGTCGAAGACCAGGCTCGGAATGCGGGATCGCGTCAGGTCGCTCCGCCACGGCTGCTCGTTGTGGGAAGGAATCAGCAATATTCCGTCGACCCGACAGTCGATGAAGGTGCGAATGTACTCCAGCTCACGCTCGGGGTCGTCTGCCGAATTGCCCACCAGCAGTGTGTAACCCGAAGACCATGCCTGGTCCTCTACCGTCTTTGCCAGTTCCGCGAAGAACGGATTGGCCGAATCGGGAACGACCAGGCCGAGCGTCATCGTCTGGTTCAGCCGCAGGGACCGTGCCACCTTGTTGGGGCGATAGTCCAGCTCCCGTACGGCGGCCAACACTCGCTCCCGGGTCGCAGGAGCGACGGTACGTGGACCGTTGTTGAGCACGTAGCTGACGACCGACGGAGAGGTTCCAGCGAGCTTCGCCACATCCTGGCGTGTTGCCATACCGCGCACTCTCCCAAGGCCAATCGTGATCACGTCATGTACGCAACACGAGTTGGCAACTCGTGTTGCGTACGGGTCTCGGCATTATGGGATGCAACCTTCGCAACATCAAGAGGCGCTGGAATCGTCGCCCGGATCGGCGTGATCGCCGCCAGGCGGCGGGTCACGTCCTGCCTGCGCTGGACCGTCACCGGGAACGAGCATGGCGCCCGTACCGGCCTGGCACCTCGACCAGGCCGTCCTGGATGCCCAGGCCGCGGTCGATGGCTGGTACGCGCTGCCGACCAGCGTTCCAGCAGGCCAGGCCACCTCAGCCGGCGCACTCGTCCACTACAAGGGCCAGGGCACGGTCGAACCGGCTACCACGGTTTCAAGGGGCCGCTCGCGGTCACGCCGGTCTTCGTGCAGCCTGCGGATCGGCGACGTCACCGGCCCGCTCACCGTCCAGATCACCCGCGGTGTCCAACTCCACCTCCTCCTTGACCTCCTCCACCTCCTTGACCCCGGCATCACACGAACCCGCTGGCCATAGACCTGAAACCGTGACCCGCGAAGTCCGGGTCTAGGATGACTCGGTGACCGACTCGCCTACTCCGCTCCAGCGCGTGACCGCCCAGATGGTCGCAACTCGTGCAGGGACCAGCGTCTCGACGGTTTCCCTCGTCGTGAACGGGAAAGACCGCGGCCGCGTGTCCGAGGCGATCAAGGAACGGGTTCTCACCGCGGTGGAAGAACTCGGCTACACCGTTGATCACACAGCGAGCGCGCTGGCCAAGGGGCGTGGCGACCTGGTGATCTTTGTCGCCCCCGACCTCAACCCCTTCTTCGCCGAGGTCACCCGGGGTATCCGTGAGGCACTCGGCGACCAGTACAAGTTGCTGGTCTCGGTACCCCGGGGGCAGCCGTCCGCGGAAGACGTCGCCAGCTTCCTCTCGTTCCGGCCCGCCGGGATGCTCGTGGAAGCACCGTCGGCCAGCTTCGTCCGGGACCTTCCTAACTCATCGCTGCCGATGGTTCTGCTCGACGCGCCGGACTGCCCCGGCAGCGTTGTATACGACTTTCAGGCCGGCATCTCGGCCCTCGCCGCTCATCTGGTCGAGAACGGTCACCGCACGCTCGTCTACCTCGACACCACTCATCAGATCGCCACCTTCGACCTGCGCCGAGCCCTGCTGGAAGAGGCCGCCACGGCCGCCGGACTCACCATCCTCCGTGACCTGCCGCGCGCCGAACTCACGATCGACAGCGCCGCAAAGATCGCCCGCGCCCATCTCCCTCGCTGGCGGGCGCAGGGGGCGACTGCCGTAATCACCGCGACAGACACGCTCGCGTACGGAGTACTTGCGGCGGCAGCAGCCGTCGGCCTCGAGGTACCCACCGAGATCGCCGTCGCTGGGTTCGACGATCTTCCGTCCTCATCGGTCGTGGGCCCACCGTTGACGGCGGTATCGTTGCCGGCCGCCAGCCTGGGGAAGGTCGCAGCATCTCGCCTGCTCGCCATGATTGCGGGATCTCCCGTTCCGGAACTCACGCCCCTGCCCACCGGGCTTGTCGTTCGCGCGAGCACGGGTACGGCTGTCTCGCAACAGGTGGCGAACCGGCCCGGCGCAACGGACACCGAAGCCGAGCGCTCGGTCCACTGACACGGCCCGCGGCCGGGCAGTAGCTCCGCCTCCGCCACTGGCGCCGGTTCACCCGGCGCCAGCCGTAGCCCGCTCAGGCATTCTGAAGACGCTTGCGTCAAGCGCTTGACGCCAAGCCCTTGGTGAAGTTCTAATGTCGAGCGCTTGACGTGGCCAAGCAGGGCCATTCCCTGATGAATGGAGCGGAGAGATGCTGCAACATGCACGGACACGGAGGTTGGCCCGCTCGGCCATATCCGGCACCGCGCTCAAACCTCGGAGAGTGGCCAGCCCCCGGCGATCGGTCGTGACTCGACCGGTACACACGGTCCGATGACTCGGCTGCAGGGCCTTCTTGGCCTCCTGGTGATTTACGGCCTATGTTTCGCCCTCTCGCGACACCGCCGCCACATCAACTGGCGCACCCTCGGTCTGGGCGTCGCCCTTCAGGTCGCATTTGCCTTTCTGGTCCTCAAGTGGCAACCCGGCCGTGAGGCGCTGAACTGGTTCTCCTCGAAGATCGCGACGCTGATCGGCTATACGACTGGGGGAACGTCGTTCCTGTTCGGTTCGCTGGCCAAGGGCTCGTCGGTGTCATTCGCGATCGGCGTACTGCCGATCATCATCTTCCTCGGCGCGCTCGTCGGCCTGCTGTACTACCTGCGAGTCATCCAGTGGTTCGCAGAGATCGTCGGAGGGGCCATCTCCTGGCTGCTCAGGACGAGCAAGATCGAGTCAGTCTGGGCGACGACAGTGATCTTCCTCGGCCAGTCCGAGGCGCCGCTGATCATCGCACCGTATCTGCGACGGCTCACCCGCTCAGAGCTCTTCACGTGTATGACCGGCGGATTCGCGTCTGTCGCCGGCGCGAACCTGGTCGGCTACTCGCTGTTTGGCGCGCCTCTGCCGTACCTGCTGGCAGCAAGCGTCATGAACGCGCCAGCCACGCTCGTGATGGCCAAGGCGATCTGGCCCGAGACCGAGCAAACAGAAGTGCGGACCAACGTCCGCGACGTCCGCGACACGGAGTCGACGAACATCATCGATGCGCTCGCCCGCGGCGCCCTGAAAGGAGGTCGTATCGCGGTCACCGTGGGCTGCCTGCTCATCGCATTCGTCGCGCTCATCGACCTCGCCAACGGCATCCTGGGCGGTGTCGGAGGTTGGTTCGGCATCGGGGACTTGACGTTCCAGCAGCTTCTTGGCTGGATCTTCGCACCGGTCGCCTGGCTCATCGGAGTGCCGTGGCACGAAGCCACAATGGTCGGCGGTTTCCTCGGGCAGAAGACTGTGGTCAACGAGTTTGTCGCCTACGCCTCTTTCGGCCCGCACGTCGGCTCACTCGACCATAAGACGGCCCTCATCACGACATTCGCCCTGGCCGGATTCGCCAACTTCGGCTCGATCGCCATTCAGCTCGGAGCCTTCGGCACGCTGGCACCCGAGCGTCGCGCCGACATCGCCCGGCTCGGCTTCTTGGCTCTGACTGCGGGAATCCTGGCGAACTTCAGCAATGCAGCCATCGTAGGGATCGTCGGCTGAACCGGCCCAGATCGAAAGACAGGCAGCCCTCCGCTGCCTGCGGCGCCCGGCACATCGCGCGGCTGCGACTTTGTAACCAGAACCCTGAAAGGGCAGAGCAGATGACACACCACATCATCATGGACGTCGACACCGGCATCGACGACGCCATGGCCATCATGTTCGCCGTCAGACACCCCGACATCGAACTCCACGCCATCTCCTGCGTAGCCGGCAACACCCACGTCCATCAGGTGGTCGACAACACTCTCCGCGTGCTCGACCTGGTCGAGGCACCGCAGATCCCGGTCGCCGCCGGCGCCACGCGCCCCCTGATCGAGCCGGCCCGGCCCGCGGAATGGGTACACGGCGAAGGCGGCCTGGGCGGGCTGCACCTCCCACCGACCAGCCGCGCCGCGGAGAGCGTGCACTCGGTCGAGCTCATCCGACAGACTCTCCTCGCCGCCGAGAACCCGCTGACCATCGTCGCCACGGCACCACTGACCAACGTGGCCCTGCTCCTGCGCACCTACCCCGAGTTGAGCGACCGTATCGAGCGCATCGTCATCATGGGCGGCTCGGCATCCATCGGAAATGCTACAGCCGTCGCCGAGTTCAACGTCTGGCACGACCCGGAAGCCGCCTTCATCGTGTTCTCCAGTGGATTGCCGTTGGTGATGTACGGCCTCGATGTCTTCGACTGGATCCGAGTGGATGCCACTCGGATCGACGAACTCACATCATCCGAGGATCCTATCGGCAGGGCGCTCGGATCACTTTTGGGGCATGAGTTCATCGACGAAGCCACAAGCACACCGGTCCAATACGGCGTGATCGGTGACGCAGGAACACTTTGTGCCCTCGTCGCCCCACACCTGTATTCGTTCGAGAGCTTGCCGGTCAGGGTAGACCTCTCACCCGGAATCGGCAGGGGGCAGACTCAGGTCGACCGCCGCTCCACCTACGACCCAGATCACATACCCTGGCCCAAGGCATCGATTGCCTTGGAATCCGACCCGGACGCCGTGCTCGCGCTCTTCTTCGCCACCCTCCTGGGTCAGCCTTCCGCCAGTCGGCGATCGCAGTCCTCGAACACGCGCTGAGGAATCTTCCGCAACTGTCCCTCCCCTCGTGGCGAGTCCGTGGTTGCAGGGGCAGTGAGTCGGCTCTACCTTCTTGATCGGGTTGATCGAGCCATTCGTAGGGTTGGGTCGCCCAGGGGTGCTGGGTGTGGCTATCAGTCGGCTGCCGTCTCGTGGCTTTCTTCGCTTCGCCGCCCAGCGCCCCACGACGACTCGGCCGCCGATTAGGAAGTGCGAACAAGTCGCTGTGTAGAGCAATGCCGGCGAGGTCGTCCGTGGCACGAACAACACGAACACGCACGTCAGGAGCACGATGAGCCGGATATGGGCGGGGATCGACAGCGGCAAGGGCCACCACCACGGCCTCGCCCTGGACGCAGACGGCAAGACCCTGCTGTCGCGCCGGGTCGCCAACGACGAACCCGAGCTGCTGAAGCTGATCGGCGACGTCCTGGACCTGGCCGACGGCCGACAGGTCACCTGGGCCATCGACATGACCGGCGGAGAGCCCGCGCTGCTGCTGGCCCTGCTGGTCAACCACGGCCAGGAAGTCCTCTACATGCCCGGCCGTCTGGTGAACCGGGCCTCCGACGGCTACCGCGGCGAGGGCAAGACCGACGCCCGCGACGCCTACGTGATCGCCGACCAGGCCAGGATGCGCCGCGACCTGCGGCCCATCCGCCCCGGAGACGAAGCCGCCATCGAGCTCAGACTCCTGACCGGACGCCGGGCCGACCTGGTCGAGGACCGCACCCGCGTCGTCAACCGCCTGCGCGGCACCCTGCTGAGCATGTTCCCGGCCCTGGAACGGGCCCTGGACGTCACCAACACCGGCCCGCTCAAGCTGCTGACGGGCTACCAGGCCCCGGCCGCGATCCGCCGGACCGGCGTCACGCGGCTGACCAAGTGGCTGGCCGACCGCAAAGTCAACCCTCGCCGAAACCGCCGTCGAGGCCGCCGGGCGCCAGCACACCGCCGTCCCCGGGGAGAAGACCATCGCCAAACTGGTCCACACCCTGGCCGAGGAGGTGATGACCCTCAACGAGCAGATCGCCGAGATGGACAAGCTCATCGAGGGCCGGTTTCGCGATCACGAACTCGCCGACATCGTCCTGAGCGTCCCCGGCATCGGCACCGTCCTCGGAGCGGAGTTCCTCGCCGCCGTCGGCGGCAGCCTGGACGAGTTCGACTCCCCGGACGCCTTGGCGGCCTTCGCCGGCGTCGCTCCAGCACCGCGGGACTCGGGCAAGGTCAGCGGCAACCTCCACCGGCCGATCGCCTACCACCGAAGACTCCAGCGCGTCTTCTACACCTCCGCACTGGTCAGCGTCCGCTACGACCCGAACTCGCGGAAGTTCTACGACCGCAAACGCGCCGAAGGGAAGAAGCACGTCCAAGCCGTGCTCGCCCTCGCCCGCCGACGCGTCAACGTTCTGTGGGCCCTGATCCGTGACCGACGGTGCTACCAGGTCACACCGCCAGTGACTACGGCCGCTTGACAACACCATTAGGAAGCGAGTTTGGCGACGTGGTGGACTTCCACCTCATCGACGCGTCCGCATGCCTCGCACCGCCCGGCAAGGAGCCGGGTGACCAGCTCCTTGCGTTTGGTGTTGACTGGGGCCGGCCGGCGGTCAGTGATGACCGTCTTCTTGTTCTGTCGCAGCGGGATCCCGCCGAACCGTCCGACCAGTGGCTTCCTGTCGGTGCGTTCGACGCGGGCCTCGAAGCACTTACGCAGCCCGTACTGAGTATGTGGGCCATCGGATGCAGGCGAGTCCCGCCCATCGGGTTCTCCCGTTGTTGAGTGTGCCGACTTGGACCGTCCGACTCACCGAAACTCATCGGCGAGCGAAGGGAAGCAGCGCAGAGGGGTTGGAGCAGGCGTGGCTGTGTATGCGGGAGCGAGTTCTGGTCCAATTCCGCGGCCTGGCCGCTGCCGCGTCGATTCCGCCGCCCAACCTCAGCCGGGCGGCGGCCGCAGGGCCCGCGGCAGACCCGGGGGCCGGTTCGTCCGGGCTGGCCACCCCGCGCGGTCGGGCCGGTTCGTCAGCCCAGCGCCTTGACGGCGTTCTGCTCCGGCGCGACCAGCGGGTCCGGCATCGCGGCGCGGCCGACCGCCGAGGCGTCCGAACGCCCGGGCGTGCCCGTCACGTACGACAGGAACGCCTTGAGCGTAGCCAGCGAGGCGGCGTTGTTGCCCTTGCTGCACACGACGGCGTAACTGGTCAGGGCGAGCGGGTACGTGTTCGGCCAAGCGCTGCCGTAGACCGGGGAGAGCACGAGGTCGCCGCCGGGGCCTCCGGTGTGCGCGTGGCTGAGGAACGCGGTGGCGTAGCGGGAGTTGGGCGGCATTGGCTGTCCGGCTCCGGTCGCGAGGTGGGCGGTGCTGAGTTTGAGTTCGGACGTCAGGTCGACGTAGCCGATCCCGCCCGCCGTGGTCGTGACCGTCTGCACCATGCCGGTCGACCCGCTGACGCTCAGGCCCCCCTTGCCCGGCCACGACGTGCTGGGCGGGTAGGGCCAGGCGCTAGCGGCGGCACCGGACAGATACGTGGTCATGACCCTGTTCGAGCTGCTGGAGTCAAGTCGGTTGACGGGGACGATGGCGCTGGACGGAAGCGTGGTATCGGGGTTGAGCGTGGCGAGGGCCGGGTCGTTCCAGTGCGTGATCTTGCCGTTGAAGATCTTCGCGAGGGTGGTCGCGTCCAGGACGAGGTCGGTCACGCCCGGCACGTTGTACACGATCTTCTCGAGCGTCGCCGCCAGTGGCAGATCGACGGCCTGCCCGCCGGCGCCGCAGCGCGCCTTCGACCGCTGGAGGCTCTTCTCGTCGAGCGGGGTGTCGTCGATGGCGAAGTCCGTCCGGCCCGCGAGGAAGCTCGTCAGTCCCGCGTCCGCGCCGGTGGGGGAGTAGTTGAGGGTCGTGCCGGGGCACTGCTGCTGGAAGTCGGCCGTCCACCGCTCCATGACGGGCATGACCAGGGCCGATCCGGCGCCGTTCATGGTGCCCCGGGCGCCGGCGCAGGAGAAGCCGGCAGAGTCGGGCAGGGTGGGGGCGCCCGGGTCCGGGGGGTGTGAGGAGGACCGCGTCGAGGAGGTGTCGCCCTTGGCGGGAGCGTCGGCGGAGGCATGGTCGCCCGAGTGGTGCCGGGTGATGAGCAGGGGCACGGTCACAGCTGCGGCGACGGTGAGGACGGCGGCGGAGGCGAGGAGGGCGGTTCGTTTGGTGCGGCGCGCGGGGCGTTGGCCGGGCGGTGCGCCCGCGGGGCGCACCGGGGGGATGCCGGGGGCGGTGGCGGTGGGCCGAACTCCCCTGCCGGGACGGTCGGTACGAAGGTGGCGGGCGGCGCGGCAGGGGGCGCGTCCGGGCGGGTCGGGGTGCCGGCGGCGGACGGGACAGGGGGTGAGGGCGGAGGGGAATCCGTGTGCGTGGCAGCGGGGTCGGCGGGTGCGAGGTCGTTGGGGGGCGCGGACAGCGCGGTTAGCAACTCGTCCACCGTGGGCCGCGCGTCGGGCTCCTTGGCGAGGCATTGCTCGACGAGCGGGCGCAGCGCCGGGTCGAGACCCGTCAGATCCGGCTCCTCGTGGACCACCCGGTAACCGATGCCGTAGGAGCTGCCGCCGTCGAAGGGGCCGTGGCCGGTGGCCGCGAAGACCAGGACGGCGCCCAGGGCGAAGACATCGCCCGCGGCGCCGCTGCTGCCGGTGCGGAACAACTCCGGTGCCATGTAGCCGGGCGTGCCGATGAGGACGCCGGTCGAGGTGAGCGGGGCGGCGGTGACGGCACGGGCGATGCCGAAGTCGATCACCCGGGGGCCGTCGTCGGCCAGCAGCACGTTGGCCGGCTTGAGGTCGCGATGGATCAGGCCGCTGCGGTGGATGTCGCGCAGCGCCTCGACGAGCCCGGCGGCCAGCTGCCGCACCGCGTCCGCCGCCAGCGCTCCGCCGTGCGTGATGTGCTCGTGCAGGGAGGGGCCCGGTACGAACAGCGTGGCGAGCCAGGGCGGTTCGGCGTTGGCGTCCGCGTCCACGACGGGGGCCGTGAAGGCCCCGCTGACCTGGCGCGCCGCCTCGACCTCGCGCCGGAACCTGATTCTGAAGCCCTCGTCGGTGACCAGCTCCGGCCGGACCACCTTGATCGCGAGCTGTCGCCCCGACACGGAGCGGCCGAGGAAGACCACTCCCATCCCGCCGGCCCCTAGCCGGCGTTCCAGCCGGTAGCCGCCGATCGTCGTCGGGTCTCCCTCAAGCAGCGTCACGCCGCGCTCCCTCCTAGGTGATCACCAGAGTAAAGCCGAAGTTCCGCCCGTTGGCCGCTTCGGCCCGGGGCGCGGGAGGGCGCGGATACGATGCCGGGTCGCCGAGTGACGCGGGGGGCGGGCGGCGCTGTGATCGAACTGGCTGGTGTCATCGCGCAGGTGGGAAACTGCTGCGGGTGATCCGGCCACGGCTGGTGCGGACCCGAACGGCACCCCCGCGCCGAACCCGAAGCTTGTTGTCGGCGGTTCGGATCCGCTTCAGCCTGCCGGAGACGCGGGCCGGGGCACGACGGTTTGCACGGGTCGAACTCCGGGGTCAGTCCCGGGCCAGGGCGTCGATCGACGCAAGAACGAGGTCCCCCAGCGCCCGGTTGCCCTCGATAACGGCGTTCAGTTGGTCGGGGTGGAGCCGGCGGACGGCGACGCGGCAGAAATCCACGGCGTCGGCGACGATCGTGACGTCCGGATCCGCGGCCCGCGGCGCCGACGCGAGCGGCATGGTGAACGTGCCGCCGGCCGGACCGGCGAGAACGACACGGGCGGCGCGTCCCGGCGCGGTGGTACCCCGGTAGGCCATAGCCATCGGCGTGGCGGCCATGAGCTCGTTGCACAGCATCGCCATGCGCTCCATGTCCAGCCGCGGCGGCGGGCGCCCGGTGGCCGCGCAGATTGTCGATGGCGTGTGCCCACAGTTCGGCGGTGCGCGCGACGAGAAGCTGGCCCACGCTGATGGCGAGGTCGTGGAAGACCACCGGCCGGCCTATATCGCTCGGGGACGTCCCGCCATGGAGTGCCCGGACGGGTCCGCAACCGTATCCCGTCGATCAACTGCCGACGCGTCCACGTCCGCGGCCTGCCCGCCTTCTTCCCCGCCGGCAGCAACGGCTCCAACACAGCCCACTGCCGGTCCGCCAAATCCCCTCGCGCCACACTATGATCATCTCAATTCGAGATCCACTTTCGCAACAGACCCTAGTACTCCAGCAGGATTTTGCGGCCTGACCCGCGGGTTTCGCTGGGCGGGTGGAGTGTAGCGGGTCGTTGAATGGTCAGGGGTGGTCTCGCGGAGACCGCCCTTCGATCGTGCGACAGCGCCGCAGGTAGTGACAGCGGCGGGCGACCGCTTGGCGTCGTCTGCGCCAGTTCGACCAGCTCAGTGCGTGGTGTCGGCCTCGGCGCCCACGAAGGTGCGGAGGCGGGAGGCGACAAGCTGCCAGGATTCGCCGAACCTCCGCCACTGTGAGCCCGATTGCCCCGATTGCCTCACCGGTTCCGCCCCCTTTCCCCGGGCCTGGTATGCCGTGGCGGCCAGGAAGGCGTGCGCAAGCATGGCGAGGGTGATGTGCCGGTACCAGCCCACGTAACGGCGGACTTCGTAGTGGTCCAGGCCGCACTCGTTCTTCGCGGCCTGGCTAGGGTGGGCCGCACGGCGAGGTTCCTGCCGTTGGACAGGTCCTTTTCCGCGCGGCCTCCCTCCGAACCGGACGTGCCCGATTTCCAGGCATCCGGCTCTCCAGTGATCATGTGGTGAACGTTGCAGGACTCCCTTGTTGGTGGATGAGGCCGTGGCAGTTAGCACAGACCACCAGGGTCTTGCGGCGCCGTTTGGCCATGACCTTGGTCCAGCGGGCCGGTTCGCTCGTGTCGGGCCTGGAGGGCGCGATGCCGTCGGTGATCGGTCTGCTCGAACAGCGTGAGGCGCGGGCGCGGGAGGAGCTGGAGTCGTGGATGGAGGTG
>NZ_JBSGBN010000195.1:0-7933 GCF_053601275.1 Streptomyces sp. NPDC004752
GTCGGCGAGCGGCCGCGCGGCCGGTTCGCGGTGCGGCCGGGGGTTCGGGTGCGGGTGTGCTCGGGGCGACGGCGGCTGCCGGGGCGACGGCGCGGCGGCCGGAGCGCTCGACGCGGCCGGCTTCTTCCGCTCGGGACGCGGGGACGGGCCGACCATCTCCAGCGCCTCCCTGGCCGGCGCCTGCACCACCCGGGGCTCGGCGCTGCCGTCCGGCCGGGGCGCCGACGGCTGGGCCGGTGCCGTACCCGGCGGCCCCGCGGTCGGCGGGCGCTGGACCGTGACACAGCCGGCGAGGGCCGAGACGGTCACGGTGACCCACAGCGCGGCGGCGGTCGTCGTTCGATGCACCCGCGCAACTCTGCTGCCTCGATCTCCCGATCGGGGCAACGGGCGAGCGCATGATGCCCCATACGGGTGATCTCCTGCGCCGTGCGGGTGTAACGGGGGTGCGGAAGGTGACGTCAGTCGCCGGTGGCACCGTCGATCCGTTCACGGATCAGGTCCGCGTGGCCGTTGTGCCGGGCGTATTCCTCGATCATGTGCGTATAGATCCAGCGGAGGGTGAACGGTTCCGGCCGTCGGCTCACGCCCTGGGACAGGTCGTCGAGTCCGAAACCGGCCGCGTGGCGCCGGGCGGTCTCGATCTCGCCCTGCCAGGTGGCGTACGCCTCTTCCCAGGTGTCGGCCTCGGTGAGGTGGAAATCGCCGTCCCGGTCTTCCTCGGTGTAGTAGATCGGGCCAGAGTCCTCGCCCACCAGCACCCTGCGGAACCAGGCTCGCTCGACCTCCGCCATGTGCCGCACCAGCCCCATCAGTGACAGGTCGGACGGCGCGACCGAGGCGGTTCTCAGCTGTGCGTCGGTCAGGCCCGCGCACTTCACGGCCAGGGTCTCGCGGTGGTAGTCCAGCCAGCCCTCCAGCATGGTGCGCTCGTCGGCGTTCAGGGCCGGCTCTCGGCGATCATTCGTCATGCCCGTCATTCTCGCCCGTCTCACCCGCTTCCGGCAGAGGTTTTCGGCTGCCCAGCATCCCGTCGAGCAACTCCCGCACCCCCGCCCGCACTTCGTCCGGGCCCGGCACCCGCGCGCTGAACGACCCGGCCGCGCACGAGAACATCAACCCGTCCGCCCAGGCGAGAAGGGACAGCGCGTGCCGCTCCGGTTCGGTCGACCCCAGGGCGGCGACCATGGCGGCCAGCTGGTCCCGGAAGACGGCGCCCGTCGCGTCGTAGAAGGCCCGCAGGGCGGGGCGGCGGGTGGCCTCCAGGGCCAGTTCGTAACGGGAGATCAGCAGCTCACGGTGGCGGGTGACGGACCGGTGCGCCGCGAGGGCCAGCGCGTCCGCCAGCGAGTCGAGGCCGCCGCGTGGATCGGGCATCTCGTCCAGCGCGAGCACCCGCGACTCCCGAACGGCATGCCGCCGCACCACCAGCTCCAGCAGGGCCTGGCGGGTACGGGCCACATTCGAGGTCGAGCCCTGCGGCAGCCCGGCCGCCTCGTCGACCGCGCGATGCGTCAGGCCGCGCATGCCGCGTTCGGCGAGCAGCGCGATGGCGGTGTCGGCGACGAGGTCCGCACGGGAGACGGCCGGGGTGTGGACGGACATGGGACGACCCTACCCGTGGTACTACGCCTGTAGTACAGTCGAGGCGCCGCCTCACTACATCTGTAGTAAATCCGGCGGTGAAGTCGGTACGAGTTCTGCGGTGAGCCACCCGCGTTCCGCAGTCAGTCGTCCGCCTTCCACGGTGCACCGTCCGCGCGTCCTCGGAGGAGCCATGGCACAGTCGTCCCGCGCCGTCGTCATCGGTGGCGGAATCGGAGGTCTGACCGCCGCGGCGGCCCTGCACCAGCACGGCTGGCAGGTCACCGTCCTGGAACGGGCCCGGTCCCTGGCCCCGGTGGGCGCGGCCATCGCGCTCGCCCCGAACGCGCTGCGCGCCCTGGACGTCATCGGCATCGGCGACCGGATCCGCGACCTCGCCGCCTGGCAGGGGGACGGTGGACTGCGCATCCCGGGCGGCCGCCGGCTCTTCCGCTCCAGCGCCGAGGCATCCGCGGCCCGGTTCGGCGGCCCCCTCGTCCTGCTGCACCGTTCCACCCTCATCGACAGCATCGCCGCCCTGCTCCCGCCGGACGCCGTCCGTACGGCCACCGACGCCGTCCTCGCGGACCCCGGTGACCCCGGTGACACCGGCCGGCCCGCCCGGGTGACCGCCGCCGGCGAGGAGTGGGAGGCCGACCTGGTCGTCGGCGCGGACGGCATCCGCTCCGCCGTGCGCGCGGCGCTGTTCCCCGGGCATCCCGGGCCGGTGTACGCCGGGTTCACCACCTGGCGGGTCGTGATCCCGGTGCCCGGAGCCGAGTTCGCTTCGCACGAGACATGGGGCCGGGGCCGCATCTGGGGCACGCATCCGCTCAAGGACGGCCGGGTGTACGCGTACGCCGCCGCCACGCTCCCGGCCGCCGGGCACGCCCCCGACGACGAGAAGGCCGAACTCGTCCGCCGGTTCGGCGACTGGCACGACCCGATCCCCGCCGTCCTCGCCGCCGCCCGCCCCGAGGACGTCCTGCGCCACGACGTCCACCACCTCGCCGAGCCGCTGCCCGCCCATCACCGCGGCCGGGTCGCGCTCCTCGGCGACGCCGCGCACGCGATGCCGCCCACCCTGGGCCAGGGCGGCAACCAGGCCATCGAGGACGCCGTCGTCCTCGCGCACCACGCCCGCGACCTCGCCGCCTACACGGCGGCCCGGCTGCCGCGCACCACCGCCATCGCCCGGCAGGCCGTCCGGGCCGGCCGCGTCAACCTGACCCGGAACCGCGCCGCCATCGCCGTCCGTAACACCGCGGTCGCCGTGCTCGCCAAGGCCGCACCGGCCCTGTTCCTGCGCGGATTCGACGGCATCGCCGACTGGCGGCCCCCGTATGCTGCCGAGCAGGCACCGGCGGGCAAGCGCTAGGGAGAGCATGTGAAGGTCGGCTGCATCGGACTCGGCGACATCGCGCAGAAGGCTTATCTGCCGGTGCTCGGCGCGCTGCCGGGCCTCGAACTGCATCTGCAGACCCGGACGCCCGCGACCCTCGACCGGGTCGCCGACGCCCTGCGGGTCCCCGCCGCCCAGCGGCACCCCACCCTGGACTCCCTCCTCGCCCAGCACCTCGACGCCGCCTTCGTGCACGCGCCCACCGAGGCGCACCCCGAGATCGTCACCCGCCTCCTGGACGCCGGGCTACCGACCTACGTCGACAAGCCGCTCGCCTACGAACTCGCCGACTCACGGCGGCTGGTGGCGCTCGCCGAGCAGCGGGACGTCTCCCTCGCCGTCGGCTTCAACCGGCGCCACGCCCCCGGGTATGTGCAGTGCGCCGACCACCCGCGCGAGCTGATCCTGATGCAGAAGAACCGCATCGGACTGCCGGAGGAGCCGCGCACGATGATCCTCGACGACTTCATCCACGTCGTCGACACCCTGCGCTTCCTGGTCCCCGGCCCGGTGGACGACGTGACCGTGCGGGCCCGCGTCCGGGACGGACTGCTGCACCATGTCGTGCTGCAACTCGCCGGGGACGGCTTCACCGCGCTCGGCGTGATGAACCGGCGCAGCGGATCCGCGGAAGAGATCCTCGAAGTTTCCGGACAGGACACCAAGCGTCAGGTGGTCAATCTCGCCGAGGTGATCGACCACAAGGGCCAGCCGACGGTGCGGCGGCGCGGTGACTGGGTGCCGGTGGCCCGGCAGCGCGGCATCGAGCAGGCGGTGCTCGCCTTCCTGGACGCCGTGCGCGCGGGCACGGTGCTCAGTGCCCGTGACGCGCTGGCGACTCATGAACTGTGCGAGCGCGTGGTGCGTGCGGTGCGGCAGCGTTCCGCCGCAGCCTGACCGCCCGTACGCCCTCCACCGTGCACAGGCCGGCCAGCACCAGCAGCGCCGCCTGCACCGGCCAGTCGCCGTAGCGGACGTACGGCGTGATCCCGTGCGCGAGCGGCACAGAGTAGACGTGAACGGCGCTCGCGTCCGTGCCGAGCCATGGGCCGAGCCGCCGCCCGTCGGGGCCGTAGACGGCGGAGATCCCGGTCAGCGTCGCGTGCACCATGGGACGGCCGGTCTCCGCGGCCCGCAGCGCGGCCAGCGAGGCATGCTGCGCGGGGGCCCAGCTGTGCTGGAACGTCGACGTCGAGGACTGGCCCAGCAGCACGTCCGCGCCGTCCTGCGCGAGGTGCCGGCTCAGGTCGGGGAACGCGGTCTCGAAGCAGATCATCGGGCCGATGCGCAGCCCGTGCCCGACGTTCATCACCACCTGTTCGGTGCCCCGCCTGCGGTCCTCGCCCGCCGCCTTGCCGACCGAGGTCGCCCAGCCGAGCAGCGAACGGGCCGGTATGTACTCGCCGAAGGGGACCAGCCGCATCTTGTCGTAGCGGGCGCCGGTCGGGCCGTCCGGGCCGATCAGGACCGAACTCTTGAAGATGCCGGGCCGGTCCGAGCGGCGGGCGTCCACGTTGACCAGCACATCCGCGCCGGTCTGATGGGACAGCACGGTGATCCGGCGGGCCAGGTCGGGCCGGTCGCCCAGGTCGAAGCCGACACTGCTCTCGCCCCACACGACCAGGTCGACGCGCTGCCCCACGAGCCGCCGGGTGAGCTGCTCCGCACGGTCGAAGCGCCGGTCGCCGCTGTCGCTGCCGCCGACCACACCCGGCTGGACGACCGCGATCCGGACCCGGCCCTCGTCGGACGGGCGCGGCGACCACGCCCAGGCCGCCGAGGTCGCCGCCGCGGTGGCGACGAGCGAGGCGAGCGCCGGTATCCGGGACTCGCGCACCGACACCAGCACCGCGACCGCGACATTCACCGCCACCACCAGGAAGCTGAGCAGCCACACCCCGCCCACCGAGGCGAGCCGCAGCGCCGGTTCCAGCTGCCACTGGCTCGACCCGATCATGCCCCAGGGCCCCCCGAGCCCCTGCCAGGACCGGACCAGCTCCACGGCCAGCCAGGCCGACGGCAGCACCAGCAGCGCGGCGGCGCCCCGGCCCGGCGAGGGCACCCCGCCCAGGAACCGGCGCACCAGCCAGCCCCAGGGCAGCCACAACGCCCCCAGCAGCGCCGCGATAAGGAACAGGAACACATGCAGGCTCGGCAGCAGCCAGTGGTGCACCGCCACCATGAAGCCGATGCCACCGAACCAGCCGTCCAGGGCGGCGCGCCGCCCGGTGGGGGCCGAGCGGGCGAGCAGGATCCACGGGACCAGGGCGATGTACGCGAACCACCACAGGGAGGGTGCCGGGAAGGACAGCACCGGCAGGGCGCCCGCGAGGACGGCGGCGACGCAGCGCCGCCACGCGGAGGCGAGCCAGTGGTCGAGCGTCCTCATGCGTAGCCTCCCTGCGCAGCGGCCGTCTCCAGTGTGCGCGCCGGGGGGCACCTGCCGACAGGGGGCCTCGGACTCAGTCGGTCAGAGGGCCGTGGACTCAGTCGATCAGCGGCGCGGGACGCGGATCGGGCGGGCGGCGCCACTTCTCCTCGACGGCCACCTCGCGCAGCCGCCAGCCGTCCGGTGTGCGCAGCAGCCCGAAGGAGTACCGGCCGCCGCACACGAGGTCGGGCGCCGTCGACCCGCCGTCGCCGCCGGCGAGCCGCATCGGGCTGAGGTAGTCGGCCCGCACCTCGGCGGTGTCCCCGGTGTCCCGTTGCAGGATCCCGAACCGCACCCGGCGGTTGACGATCAGATGCTGGCGCATCGCGAACCGGCCGAGGCTCCCGGCGAGCCACTCGGCGACCCGGCCGGCCTCCCCCTCGATGCCGCCGGCGGACCGGTAGTCCGCCCGCCCGTCATGAGTGAACAGGCCCCGGTACGCGGCCCAGTCCCCGTCGTCCACGGTCATCGCGTACTCGGTGACGATCCCGTCCACGGTCAGCCGGTCCATCACGGTAGCGAGGTCCACACGCTGCGTCATCGACTCAGTCTTGGTCATGAGGCGCACGGAGCCAAGGGGGTGTGCGGTGGGATTCGGGCGAACTTGCGGACGAAGAGCCCGTTGCGCCGAGTCGGGCACCCCGGAGATGAACCACCCGGCCCGCCCGACGGGGCCGCCAACTCCCTTCCCGTACGGGGTGAATGATCGGCTTTCCGGTCGGTGCGCTCTTGAGCGGGGCGCCATTTGGTGCGCTTCTGGACGGGGCGAGATTCCGTTCTCGATTTCGAATCTCGATTTCGAAGAGGCGGCCCCCACGCGTTCACCGCGGATCAGGCGTGCGCCGGGGCCCTCCGGGCGCACCGGGCACACGGCTCACCCGCGACGGCCGCGGAGCGCCCGAACGACCTGGTGGCCGCGAGCCACGCGGACGACCTCATGCGGGCGACGCCCGGCTACGCGCCGGTCGACCGGCTGAGGTCGTACGAACTCGTCGAGGGACACGTCATGCCGCCGCTTCCGACCGCCGGGAGGTGGCCGGGCCGTACCGGAGGCCGGGCCGTACCGGAGGCGGGGCTGTATCGAGGGCCGGGATGCACTGGTGGCCGGGCTGTATCGGTGGCCACAGGTGGTCCACGATCGGGCGACGCCGGAGCGGAGTGGAGCGGGCGGCCGTCGCTCGCGGACCCGGTGCGCAAGGGCAGTCCATGGCGTCCGCCGCTGTGGACCGGGTCCTGGACCGGTGCGCCCTCGAAGCGGGCTTCAGTTCTTCAGACGCTCCCGGTCGCCCATCACCACGATGGGGTGGCGGGCCGGATCGAGGGCGTGCAGCAGGGCCTTCATCCCCGACTCCGGGACGGTCACACAGGCCGACGTACCGTCACCGTGGTCCAGATGCAGCCATATACCGCCGCCCTTTTCCACCCCTTCGGGCCGGTTCCAGTCGTACGGCGGGGCGCCCTTGAGCCGGTTGTAGTTGATGGCTATGACGTAGTCGAAGTCATGGGCATGGGCTTCGTCATCGCTGATCGTGGGAATGAAGGCGTTGTCGTCGTGCCAGTACTCCAGCCGACTGCCCGGATCCTGCAGCGCGCCCCCCGCGTCGGTCAGCGAGAACACGCCGACGGGACTGCGTTCGTCGTCCATGCGATGGTCCGTCGTCCAGCCCATCCGGCCGTTGTGCCCGCGCCAACTGCCGGTGGCTTCCCAGGCCGTGTCCCGCTTCTCGTAGAGCACGACGAGACTGTCGGGTGAATCCTGGCGATCGCCGTAGACGACCACCACCTGGCGGGTGTCGGCCGGCACCTGCTTCCATATCCGGTCTCCGAGGCCCGGGGGGCGGGTGCGCACCGCGGGGCGCGCGGAGCCGGACGACGCCGGGTTGTTGATGCCCGGGGCACCGCCGGGGCTCGACCGGTCCGCGGTGTCGCCGCAGGCCGTGGTCCCCGTCAGCAGGACGCCGCAGGCAAGGGCCGCGGGTATGGCATGGCGCGCACCGCCGCGTCGCATCGGCCGCAGAAGGGGCCGGGTAACAGTTGATGTCCGCATGATCAGGATCTTGTGTCGGAACGAACGCCACGCGCATCCGGACGCGGGCATCTGGTCTAAGAGCTCCGAACAGAATGGGCGCCCGGCGTGCGATGCCTGGCACGCACTCCCCCAGCCTTCGGCCGGGAGGTGCCCCCACGCGGCGTTGCCGAAACGCCCTGGTAGCTCCGCTACGAAGGCCTTCCGGCGTCTTGCGATCGCACGCACCAGACGCCGCATGCTGATCGGACTCCCACTCTGTTCGCAGCTCTAAGCGCCTCGCCGCCGCTCGGGACGAGGTCCGGGTCACTGGGTACGAGGCGTGGCCGTCCGTTGGGGTCGTACGGCCGGTGACACTGCTCGTGCGAGCGGCGATCCGGCTCGCGGACCGCCGTGCCGACCGGGGCGCCGACGAGCGCGTCGAGCGGCATTGTGCGAAACCCGCCCGCGCACCGTGCCCGCGCCGGCCGGCACCCACCACACCCGCGAC
>NZ_JBSGBN010000195.1:7943-13228 GCF_053601275.1 Streptomyces sp. NPDC004752
GCTCCGGCATCCAGAAGCGTAGCGAGTTCCTCATAGTCGTTGGTTTCAACCGCCTGATGCACAGGCGTCCACGGCTCCACTTCCACTGCGCGATCAGGTACCGGGTCGCGAGCCGTGCCCCGGCCGGTCGTAGAGTGAATGATCTTCGACCGTACATGTCACCAGGAGGTCCTCATGACACGCCCCGTCACGGTCGTCACCGGCGGCAGCCGGGGGATCGGCGCCGCGACCTGTCTGCGGCTCGCGGCGGACGGGCACGACCTGGTCGTCGGTTACGTCCGGGACGCCGCGGCGGCCGAGTCGGTCGCCGCGGGGGTGCGCGCGGCGGGCGGCCGCTGTGCGACCGTGCGCGTGGACACGGCCGTGGAGGCCGATGTGGAGCGGCTGTTCGACACGGCGCAGGAGCGCCTCGGGCCCGTCACCGGGCTGGTGAACAACGCCGGGGTGAGCGGTCCGCTGGGACGGCTGGCGGATACGGACACCGCCGATCTGCGCCGGGTCGTCGAGGTCAATCTCCTCGGCACGCTGCTGTGCTCGCGCCGCGCCGCCCGTCTCATGGCGGGCCGGGGCGAAGGTGTGATCGTGAACGTCTCGTCCGGGGCCGCCACACTGGGCAGCCCCGGGGAGTACGTCCACTACGCGGCGACCAAGGCCGCCGTCGACGCCCTCACCGTGGGGCTGGCGAAGGAACTCGGCCCGGATGGCGTCCGCGTCAACGCGGTCGCTCCCGGGGCGATCGACACGGAGATGCACGCGGCGATGGGCGATCCGGACCGCGCGCACCGCATGGCCGCCACGATCCCCCTGCGCCGGCCCGGAAAGGCGGAGGAGATCGCCGCCGCGATCGCCTGGCTGATGTCCGCGGAGTCCTCGTACACCACCGGCGCGGTGCTGCGCGTGGCGGGCGGCCGGTAGGACCACGAGGTCAGCCCGTCATCTTCCCTGCGGGCGCGGTGAGTTCGGGGCGGGTGCGGAGCATGCCCGTCGGCCTGTTCCGCGCCCGGACGCTCAGGCCGCCTCGATGATCTCGCCGCGGATCGCCTCGGCCCACTCGACCACCAGCAACTCGTACTCCTCGCGCTCCTGGGCCGACAGGGATCCGCCCGCACGCAGCCACAGGGCCCGGATGTGTTCGTTCACCTCGGCGGCAGACCGCATGGAACCAGGGGGTGCGAAATCGGGGGACATGCGGACAAGCCTAGGGGCAAGCACTGACACTGCGCTACCGCACCGCTACCGGGATCGTGGGGAGTCGGTCACGGGCGCGGCCGGTGGCCGCGGGCGGTCAGTTCGCCGACTCCGCCGCGTGCGGGCTGAGCACGCCCGCCGTCACCAGGGCGATGATGACGATGCCGAGCACCACCCGGTAGTAGACGAACGGCATGAAGCTCTTCGACGAGATGAACTTCATGAACCAGGTGATGACCGCGTACCCGGAGACGAAGGCGATCACCGTCGCGAAGAGCGTCGGACCCCAGGCGACGTGGTCACTGCTCATCGCGTCCTTCAACTCGAACGCCCCGGAGGCGAGGACGGCCGGAACGGCGAGCAGGAACGAGTACCGGGCCGCCGCCTCGCGCCGGTAGCCCATGAACAGGCCGCCGCTGATCGTGGCGCCGGAGCGGGAGACCCCCGGGATGAGGGCGCATGCCTGGCACAGGCCGTAGATCAGGCCGTCCCGGACGCCCAGGTTCTCCAGGGTCTTGCGCTGCTGGGGGGCGCGGTGCCGGCCGCCCTTCTCGTCGCGGGCCGCAAGCCGGTCCGCGAAACCTATGACGAGGCCGACGACGATCAGCATGGTCGCCGTGACCCGCAGATCCCGGAACGGCCCCTCGATCTGGTCCTTCAGCGTCACACCCAGCACGCCGATCGGGATCGAGCCGATGATCACCAGCCAGCCCATCTGGGCGTCGTGGTCGTGCCGCATCGCCTTGTCGAACAGTGACCGGAACCAGGCCGTGATGATCCGGCCGATGTCCTTGCGGAAGTAGATCAGCACCGCGGCCTCCGTGCCGATCTGGGTGATGGCCGTGAAGGCCGCGCCCGGGTCCCGCCAGCCGGAGAAGGCGGCGGTCAGCCGCAGATGTGCGCTGGACGAGACCGGGAGGAACTCGGTCAGCCCCTGGACGAGTCCGAGGACGAGGGATTCAAACCAAGACATGAAGGTGAGAGGTCCAAGCGCTGATCGGGGAAGCCGGGAAACGTGGTGATCACGTGTGTGAGGGGCAGCGTAGCGCCCCGGGGTGACAGGCCGGACACAGGGGTTCGCCCCCGGTCCCCGGCAGCCGACCGGGTGTCGACCGGGTGTTGACCGGCAGCCGACCGGGTGTTGACCGGGTGTCGACCGGCCGCCGGGCCGTCGCCGCCGTTGCGGCGGGTGGGGAAAGCATGCGGAACAGCGGGCTGCGCGAGGCGGGGGAGGCGGTGCTCACCCTGCGCCCGGAGTACCTGACCGATCCCGGGACGTACCTCGCCGCGACCACGATCCCGGCCAACGCCCCCGGAGGGGGAACGCGAGCGGTTCGCCCGCGCCCGGCGGGATCTCGCGCTCACCGGCTACCGGGCGCGACGTGAGGCAGTCGGCCCCGAGCCCCTGGACGCCCCACCGGGCCGCCGCCGCACTCGTACGCTCGGGCTCGCCGAGTGGCGAGAGGGCGGGCCGCGCGGTGCCGCAGGCGTCGCGGCGGCGACGGGGGAGCCTCGACCGGCTCTGACGGGGCGACGCGGCGCACCTGACCGAGTCCGCCGTAGGGGCCGAACAGCCCTCGGAGCACGCCGTGTTCGCACGGTGCGGTCGCCTCGACGTGCACCCGGCTCAGTAGCCCCGCGCCCGCGCGACGCGTCACGACGCGGCCCGGCCGACCCTGCGCGAGGCGGCAGGAGGCGCCGACGCCGCGGTCCTGGAGGCCGTCTGACGGTTCATCACGGGCGCAGATGGTGGCGCTTGCGCCAGGCCACCACGGCACCCGCCAGGGTCGGTACGGCGATGCACGCCACCGCGATCAGGAAGGCGGGCGACGTCGGCGCCGAGGCACGCGCGCCCGCCACGACATACGCGGCCGTGTTCGGGACCGAACCGAGCGCCGTCGCGAGCAGGAACGGCGGCCAGCCCATGCGGGAGACGGCGGCGCAGTAGTTCGCCGCCCAGAACGGCACGCCGGGGAACAGTCGCGCCGCCATCATCGAGCGGAATCCGTGCCGGCTGAGCTGGCCGTCGGCGGCCAGCAGCCAGCGCCCGCGCAGCAGCGGGCGGAGCGCGTCCTGGCCCAGCATCCGGCCCAGGCCGAACGCGATCGCGGCGCCCAGCACGGTGCCCACCAGCGCCGTGCCGAGCCCCAGTGGGGAGCCGAACAGGGCCCCGGCCGCCAGGTTGAGCAGCGGGCGCGGCACGAACGCCACCGTGCACAGCCCGTACGCCACGGCGAACACGGACGCCGCGGTGACCCCGCCGAGCTGCGGTGGCCAGCCGTGGGTGAGCAGCCGCTGCGGTTCGAACAGCAGCACGGCCGCGGCGGCGGCCGCGAGCAGCGTCACGAGCAGGGACAGTCGGGACCAGGGCGAGAGCAACGCGCGCGTGCAGCGCGCCGTGAATCCCGCGCGCGTGAGCGGCGGATCGGACGCCGTCGCGGGGACGGCGGCGGCCGATTCAGCGGCGGCCCGGGGAGAGGCCGTTGCGGTGCCCCCAGAGCGGTTGGTGGCATCGAGCATGCCGGTGACAGTAACCGACGTAGATGTCCGATCGACGTACGGTCCGTCGCATGCCACGTACGGACCGTCGTATGCCGGTCATCTCGTGGCCCCTCCTGTGCCGCCGGGCGCCGACCGAAAACCATTCGACGCGGGATACCACGTCGGCGATGATCGACGTCATGTTCCGGCACGTCTTCGTCCTCGCAGCATCCGCGGTCGCGGATGCCCCGAAGGCTGCCGTCCCGATCGTCGTGGCCGTCGACGGCGCCCGAAGCTGACCCTCTCCGGATCGTCCGGCGGACCCCGTAAGGGGAGGGTCGGTGCCTACCCGGGGTCCCCCACACCACTCACGAGGCTTCGAGGTACAGCCATGCCCAAGACGGCGTACGTGCGCACCAAACCGCATCTGAACATCGGCACGATGGGCCACGTAGACCACGGCAAGACCACCCTGACCGCCGCCATCACCAAGGTCCTGGCCGAGCGCGGCACCGGCGGCGGCACCCGGTACGTGCCGTTCGACCGCATCGACCGGGCCCCGGAG
Source organism: Streptomyces sp. NPDC004752 (assembly GCF_053601275.1). Taxonomy (NCBI): domain Bacteria; kingdom Bacillati; phylum Actinomycetota; class Actinomycetes; order Kitasatosporales; family Streptomycetaceae; genus Streptomyces; species Streptomyces sp. NPDC004752. Next base: position 12,178 of record NZ_JBSGBN010000195.1, read on the forward strand.
GAGGCGGCGCGGGGCATCACCATCAACATCGCGCACGTCGAGTACGAGACCGACACCCGGCACTACGCGCACGTCGACATGCCGGGTCACGCCGACTACATCAAGAACATGGTCACCGGCGCCGCGCAGCTCGACGGGGCGATCCTCGTCGTCTCCGCGGTCGACGGGATCATGCCGCAGACCGCCGAGCACGTGCTGCTCGCCCGGCAGGTGGGCGTCGACCACATCGTCGTCGCCCTCAACAAGGCCGACGCGGGCGACGAGGAGCTGACCGACCTGGTGGAGCTGGAGATCCGCGAACTGCTCACCGCGCAGGGCTACCCCGGCGACTGCGTACCCGTCGTACGGGTCTCCGGGCTCAGGGCCCTCGACGGGGACCCGCGCTGGACCGCCGCCGTCGAGGCGCTGCTGGACGCGGTGGACACCTATGTGCCGGTCCCGGAGCGCTGTCTCGACGCGCCGTTCCTGCTGCCCGTCGAGAACGTGCTCACCATCACCGGGCGGGGCACCGTGGTCACCGGGGCGGTGGAGCGGGGCACGATCCGGGTCGGCGACCGGGTCGAGGTGCCCGGCGCCGGCCTTGAGACGGTGGTCACCGGTCTGGAGACCTTCGGCAAGCCGATGCAGGAGGCGCAGGCCGGGGACAACGTGGCGCTGCTGTTGCGCGGGGTGCCGCGGGACGCGGTACGGCGCGGGCACGTCGTGGCGGCGCCCGGCAGCGTCGCGCCGAGCCGTCGCTTCGGTGCGCGCGTGTATGTGCTGTCCTCGCGCGAGGGCGGCCGGACGACCCCGGTGTCGACCGGCTACCGGCCGCAGTTCTACATCCGTACCGCGGATGTGGTCGGGGATGTCGACCTCGGTGCGACGGCGGTCGCGCGCCCCGGGGACACCGTCACCATGACGGTGGAGCTGGGCCGGGCGGTCCCGCTGGAGCCCGGGCTCGGGTTCGCCGTCCGCGAGGGCGGCCGGACGGTCGGCGCGGGCACGGTGACCTCGGTCGGCTGAGGGCGGCCCCGGCGCGGCTCCGGTGCGGCCGTGCGACCGGCCCGGC
>NZ_JBSGBN010000196.1:0-13078 GCF_053601275.1 Streptomyces sp. NPDC004752
ACACCAGAAGGAGGCACTCCAGCATCGGCCAGATGAGCCCGAACGCCTTCGAACAACGATCAGTTACTCTGACCACTGCCGCATAACAACCGGTGCCCACGATCCCGGGTCAAGCCCCTTCGCCCTCCTGGTCGCGGCCGAAGACTCGGACGTCACCTGCGTCGCCGAGCTCAAGCGGCGGCACGTCGAACGCTACCGGCAGTGGCTGCTGGAGCGGCCAGCCGCCCGCGGAGGACCGCTGCACCGGCACACCGTCCGCGACCGTCTCAGCAAACTCCGCGGCTTCTTCCGCCGCCTGGATGAGTGGGACGCCGCCGACCGGCCGCTCCGCCAGCTGATCTTCGACAGCGACTTCCCGATCGCGGACGAGCCGCTACCCCGTTTTTTGGACGACGCCGCGGCCGCCAAACTGCTGGCAGCCGCCCGCAAGGACCCCGATCCGTTTGCCAGGCTGGCCATCGAGATCCTCGCCCGCACCGGGATGCGCCGCAGCGAGATGCTCGGCCTCACCATCGACGCGGTCGTGCAGATCGGATCCGCCTACTGGCTCCGTGTCCCAGTCGGCAAGATGCACACCGACCGCTACGTCCCCTTGCACCCGCAGCTCAAGACGCTGCTGGACGACTGGCTGCTGCACCGGCCCGAGGGACTGCGCTCGAACCTGCTGTTCACCGACCACGGCCGCCCTGTCAACGCCTCCCGCATCGAGGCCGCGGTCCGCAAGGCCGCCCAGCAGGCCGGACTCGGCCGGGTCACGCCGCACCAACTGCGGCACACGCTGGCCACCCAGGCGATCAACCGGGGTATGTCTCTGGAGGCCATCGCCGCGCTTCTTGGACACAGGTCGTTGTCCATGACCCGTGTTTACGCACGGATTGCCGACCGGACCGTCGCCGATGAGTACTTCGCCGTCTCGGCGAAGGTGGAGGCACTCTACGATGCTCCGCGCCGGCTGCCGGCCGATGCCGAGGGAGCGGAGATGGCCAAGCTCCGCCGGGAAATGCACCGCCGGATGCTCGGCAACGGCTACTGCGCTCGTCCCGTCGAGATGGACTGCCACTTCGAGTCGATCTGTGAATCGTGCACGTTCTTCGTCACCACGATCGAGTTCCGGCCCACCCTCGAACGCCAGCGAGACGACGCCGCAGCGAAGGGACAAGTCGCACGCGAGCAGATCTTCGACGGACTCCTCAGCCGACTCGATGGGGAAGCGTCCTGACGGGCCCCATTCAACATGATCGGTCCGGCCAGCTGTGATGTGACGCCGATATCAACACAAGGGCGCCTGATGGGATCGTAGGGCGTCCGCGCTGCGATCCCATCAGGCGTGGAGCTGTCCACGCTGCATCACTGCACGGTGTCAGGTGCTTCGACCGTAAACGTCACCAAGTCGACTTCGGCATCGAAGGGCAGGCCGGGATAGTGGCCCTGGAGGCCCTTCTTGAGCTGGTCGATGCTCGTGAAGCCATCAAGCCGAGCCTGTTCGGCGGTGAGGCGATCGAGCCGGTGGCGTTCGACGCCGGTAACGGTGCCGTTCAACGTGCGGTGGGCCTCGTCGTCCTCGAAAAGGAAGACTGCGGGACCCGGCGCGATCGGATCGTCGTAGCGGACGGTGGAGGTCTTCCGCGCGGCGGCGATGTCCTCGTAGTAGCGCTTGTTGAACCGGACAATTCGACGCGCATCCGCATCGGGGAAGAAGTAGGTGTCCGGCAGAAGCTTCCGAATCGGGCGCAGCGTCGGCCCGTCGTCAGTCGGTACGGCGACGAAGACGTCGGGATGGAGGTCGAGAAGCGCTTGGCGGCAGCGGCCACACGGCGGGATCAGGCCGCGACCCTGATCTCCCGCGGCGGCGATGGTGACGAGCGGGCCTGCTCCCGCTGCCGCGGCGGCACCGAGTACGACGAGCTCGGCGCACGGTCCACCGGTGAAGTGGTAGACGTTGACCGCCTCATGGATCCTGCCGGCTGTATCCATCGCCGCTGCGGCCACGGTGTGGTTCGGGTCGCTCCCGAGGGCAGCAGCGAGCCGTTCCGCCGCCTCGATGACGCGGCGCTCGGAGTCGAAGAACTTCATGGAGACCATGGCGCCGACCCTAGACCGGCCCGGCCGGACTCCTCGACACATTTGTTCCCATGGGCCCCACCCTCAGCGCGGTCGGTGGCTTGACATCGAGACCCGCATATTAGAGGGGTACCCAGGGGCAAGGTCCGCTACGACAACCTGAAGGCCGCGGTGGCCAATGTGATCGGGTTCGCCCGGGAACGCAAGGAGAGTGCACGGTGGCTCGCCTTCCGTGAGCACTACGGCGTCGACAGCTTCTACTGCCGCCCTGGCTTGATCGGCGCCCACGAGAAGGGCGGCGTCGAGGGCGACATCAGCCGCTTCCGCCGCAACCACTTCGTCCCCGTCCCGGAGGTTGGCTCGCTGGCCGAGTTGAACACGCTGGTCGAGCGGTGGGACGAGGAGGACGAGGAGGACGAGGCCCGCCGGATCCGGATGCGACCGCGCACGGTCGGGGAGTACTTCGCCGTCGAACAGCCGCTGCTGGCGCCGCTGCCCACCGAGCCGTTCGAGGCCGGACAGGTCATCGAGACCCGGGTGGACCGGCACAGCCGCATCTGGGCCCGCGCCGGTTTCTACTCGGTGCCGGCCCGCTACATCGAGCGCAGGGTCCGCATCGTGCTGCACGCCAACGAGCTGGCCGTCTATGACGGCTCGACGGAGATCGCCCGCCCCGAGCGGCTGGTCGCCAAGGCCGGCGAGCGTCTTGAACTCGACCACTACCTGGAGACGCTGTTGCGTAAGCCGGGCGCTCTGCCGGGGGCGACCGCGCTGGAACAGGCCCGCCAGGCGGGCAGGTTCACCCCGATCCACGACGCGTGGTGGTCCGCGGCTCGCAAGGCCCGCGGGGACAAGGACGGCACGAAGGCCCTGATCGAGGTGCTGTTGTTGCACCGTCGTATCCCTCACGAACACCTGGTGGCCGGGCTCGCCGCGTCCTTACGGGTGGGCGCGCTGACCGCGGACGCGGTCGCCCTGGAGGCTCGCAAGGCCGCCGAATCCGATGATGATGCCGCCCTGGCCCAGCCCCAGGAGCCGTCTTCCGTGGCCTCGTTGACACAGCGTCGTCTCGCGCACCTTCCGCCCGATCTTCGGCCGTTGCCCTCGCTGGCTGTTTATGACCAGCTGCTGCACCGTCGTCCCGCCGCACCGAAGGAGTCGCTGCCGTGAGTACTCCCAGCCGTCACCGGATGAGTGAGCAGGCGGCGGAGACCGCCGTGGTCGGGGCCTGCCGCATGCTGCGGCTGCCGACCATCCGCGCGAAGTTCCCCGACCTGGCCGAGCAGGCGTCCCGCGAGCAGATGTCCTATCTCACTTTCCTCGCCGAGCTGTTGCTGGCCGAGTGCGATGACCGGGCCCGGCGTCGCTCCGAGCGCCGGATCAAGGCCGCCGCGTTCCCGAGGCAGAAGTCGGTCAGGGAGTTCGACTTCGATGCCAACCCGAGCATCGACCCCGCCGTAATCCACACCCTGGCGACCTCCGAGTGGGTGAAGAAGGCACAGCCTCTCTGCCTGATCGGCGATTCCGGCACCGGCAAGTCGCACCTGCTGATCGCGTTGGGAACCGAGGCGGCGATGGCCGGTTTCCGGGTGAAGTACACCCTGGCGACGAAGCTCGTGAACGAGCTGGTCGAGGCCGCGGACGAGAAGCAGCTGAGCAAGACCATCGCCCGCTACGGACGCGTCGATCTTTTGTGCATTGATGAGCTGGGCTATATGGAACTCGACCGTCACGGAGCCGAGTTGATGTTCCAGGTGCTGACCGAACGGGAGGAGAACAAGGCCATCGCCATCGCCTCCAACGAGTCCTTCGGCGGCTGGACCAAGACCTTCACCGACCCCAGGCTCTGCACCGTTATCTAACCGCCCTTCTGGAGAGTCCACGACGTCCGTAACGGTTCGGCGGGAGGGGCGTTAGCCCAACTGTGGACTTCTTATCTTGCTGCGTCCGCGACGCGGCCCGTGTTTCGGGTTCAGCAGCTGGTGATGCCGTCGGGCACGGAGTCGACGACTCTCCTGTCTGACGGGGTGGTTGTCGATCCGGCGGAGCGGTTCCTGGCTCATCTGACGGCGATTGATCGCTCTCCGAACACCGTCCGTGCCTACGCGCATGATCTGCGGGACTACTTCGAGTTCTTGGACCGTCATGGCCTGCGGTGGGACGGGGTCGCCCTGGAGGACCTGGGCCGATTCATCACCTGGCTGCGACTGCCGGAGGGGGCCCGCGACGGGCAGGTGGTGGCACTGCCGTGGGTCGAGGCGAATCTTGCTGCGGCGACGGTCAACCGGAAGCTGTCGGCCCTGGCTTCGTTCTACGAGTTCCACCATCGACACGGTGTGGAGCTCGGGGAGTTGCTGACGCGGTGGCGTCCTGGCCGACGCGGCGGGTCGTGGCAGCCGTTCCTGGCGCATCTGGGGTCCCGGCCGGAACGGCACCGCGCGATCTCCCTTCGCGTCGACCGCCGGCCGCCGCGCGAGCTGAGCCAGGCGGAGATGGCGACGTTGATCGAGGCATGTGACCGGTTGCGGGACAGGTTCTTGCTGAGCTTGTTGAAGGGCACGGGTTTGCGGATCGGTGAGGCACTGGGTCTGCGGCACGAGGATCTCGATCCCCGTCGGCGGCTGGTGGCGGTCCGGGCCCGCACGAATGTGAACCGGGCACGGGCGAAGACGTGGTCGCGGGAAGTGCCGGTCGACGCCGACCTGTTCCACCTCTACAGCGACTACCTTCACGAGGAGTACGGCACGCTGGACTGCGACTACGTGTTCGTCAACCTCTGGGGCTCGCCGGTCGGGGCGCCGATGAACTACTCCAGCGTCGACCGGCTGGTGCGCCGGCTTCGTACGCGCACGGGCATCGTGTTCTCGCCGCACCTGTTCCGGCACAGCTATGCCACCGCGCTGCTGCGTCGCGGGGTCACGCCGGAGATCGTGCAGCAGTTGCTCGGGCACGCGAACTTGAGCACCACGATCGACACCTACTCCCACCTGGGCATCGAGGATGCCCGGCGGGCATTGACTGCGGCCGGGTTCCTCGGCGGGCCGGAAACGGAGCCATCGGCATGAGGCAACTGCGTCCCGTTCCCGCCGAGGAGAACGCCGCGGGCGTCGGCCTGGCGGCGTGTCTGCGGCCCCGCTTCGCTCAGCCGGTGATCCTGGTCGATCCCGACGACCCGGTGATCGGCGGACCGACGTGTTTGGTCGAGGTTTGCGACCGGCTGGCGGTGATCTTCGGCAAGTGCTCGGCCCATCACCAGCGTTGGCTCGAGGACGGCCGTCCCGACGATGTTCACGCCTGGGCCGTGACAGCCCCGGCGAACCGGCGCTGGCTGCAGCAGCCGCCCAAGTGCGCGATCGAATCCTGCCGACGCAGCCGTCGCGAACACGGCCTGTGTCACTCCCATGCCCACCGCTGGCATCGGGAAGGCCGCCCGGATCTGCCGGAGTGGATCGCTTCCGGCGGTGGTCCGCCGCTGCCGACGGGGCCCGACTGCCGGTTCCCCGAGTGCGGGCTCGAGGCCGAGGGCGAGGCTGGATTGTGTGTCCACCACCGCAACCGGTGGGTCCGCGCTGACCGGCCGCCCCTGAAGTCGTGGCTGCTGGGATGCGCGACGTTCGGGCAGGACCGGTTCGACCTGCGGGCACTGCCCGGACCGATGCGACTGGAGATCGCCTACGCGATCCAGTGCCGGGTCGATGAGCGTCGCACCATCACCAGGCCCTACTCGATCCGGCGCCTGCTGCGGGCCCTGCCGGGAGCCGGCGTCAACTCGCTGCTGGACCGCAGTCCCGAGGAATGGATCTCCTATCTGGGGTTCTCCAGCGAACGCGGCCACATCGAACGCCGCTTCCTCCTGGACGCGATCGGCTACCTCCGGGACGTCGTGGAGGGCATCGGCTGGGACGCGGAGTTCCCGCGGGACGTCTGGCTGCTGCGTCGCCTCGGGTTCCCCGGCCGAGATGCCCGCTTCCGGTTCACCGGCATCGAGCCGCTCTGGCTGCGGCAGTTGACCAAACGGTGGGCACGCTGGAGATTGTCGACCGGAGTCGCCCTCGCCACAGTCGGCGCCGACATCCGCGCGATCACGCTGTTCGCCCAGTCGTTTCCCGTGCTGAGGACCGGCCCCGAGGCCCTGACCCGCCAGGTGATCGAGATCCATCTGGCTCACCTGGCCGAACGCTTCCCCAACCCGAAGAGCCGAACTGGCCAGCTCAGCAGCCTGGCCGGGCTGTTACGCGCAACGCGGCAGCACGGCTGGGAACCACGGCTCGCGCCGCAGGTCGACCTGTTCCCCCCAGGACTACCCCCGCCTGATGCGCGGGGCGCCACGAGCGTTGCCGGAAACGGTGATGGCCCAGCTGGAGCACCCCGACAACCTCGCCCGGTTCGCCGACCCGCGCGGCCAGCTCCTGGCGCGGATCCTGATGAACACCGGTCTTCGGGTCGGAGACGGCAGCAAACTCCGTCTGGACTGCGTCGTCCGCGACGGCCAGGGGGCGCCCTACCTGCGCTACACCAACCACAAGATGCGACGGGACGCGTTCGTCCCCATCGACACCGACCTCGCCGAGGCCATCGCCACACAACAGCAGACCGTGCTTGCCGAGTTCAGCACCCCGGTCTTCCTGCTGCCTCGCGCGAACCGCAACCCGGAGGGCAAGGTCGCCTTCAGCACCTCGACGTTCCGCGGACAGTTGCGCGAGTGGCTGCGGATCTGCGGCGTCCGCGACGAGCACGGGCGTCCGGTCCATGCCACGCCGCACCAGTGGCGTCACACCTTCGGCACCCGGATGATCAACAACGAGGTCCCGCAGGAGACCGTCCGCCGCCTGCTTGATCACGACTCGCACGCGATGACCGCCCATTACGCCCGTCTGTCCGACGCGACCATCCGCCGGCAGTGGGAGCGGGCCCGGAAGGTCAACATCGCTGGTGAACAACTCGCCGTCAACGCCAGCCCGTTGGCCGATGCGGTCTGGACGAAGAACAACCTCGCCCGAGCGAAGATGGCACTGCCCAACGGGTACTGCGCTCTTCCGCTGCAGCAGAAGTGCGAGTTCGCCAATGCCTGCTTGACCTGCCCGGTCTTCGTGACAACCGCCGAGTTCCTGCCCCAGCACCGCCACCAGCTCGAGCAGACCCAGGCCCTGATCGCCCAAGCCGACCACAACGGCCATCAGCGGCTCGCCGAGATGAACCGCACGGTCGAGAAGAACCTCCTCGCGATCATCAACGGCCTGACCATCGAGGGCAGTTGCAGCGGCGGAGGCTCCTGCACCTGTTCGCGAACCGAGGATCCGAATGCCTGCTGACCGCCCCCACCGCCTCGCCGAACACGCACAACGCCGCCACCAGCAGACTCTCGACCGCGCACAGCAGACGATCACCGAGATGGCCGACACCGACAAGCCCGTCACCGTCGCGCTGGTCGCCAAACGAGCCGGAGTCTCACGATCCTGGATCTATAGCCAACCCGAGCTACGTGAACGCATCCAGCAGCTCCAGCATCACCGAGCCGGCGCGGCCACCGTCCGGGACAGCGTCACCCGCGCCAGCGACGACTCACTGCGACAGCGTCTCGTGCTGGCGCACGAGCGCATCAGCCGACTCCGCACCGAGAACCAACAGCTTCGCGACGCCCTCGCACAAGCCCATGGCCAACTCCGCGCAACCCGCCTTGCCGCCGAAAGCTCGTAGTCAAAGACAACCGTCCACGACACAAAGCCCCTGGCCACCGACGAGATCAAGCAGTTGAAGTTGAGATAAGCGCGGCCATCGTCGACCGGCTCACCTTCGACGGCACCATCGTCCAGACCGGCACAGACTCCTACCGCCTCGCCCACACCCGGAGCAAGGCCGGGCAGTCAACCGATACTTGACCGCAGGGGGTACCGCCGCCAGTTGCGAACGGATCGTCGTTGCGGAGGGCCGGTACCCAAGGTCACAATGCGTGGAGGTGCCGGGTGGTCATCCCGGCGAAGTGTTGGAGGCGCTGCTTGTGAACACCGCACCGCGGTGCGCCTCGTCATGCGCGCCAGACGCTGACCACTTCGCTTCGCCCACCGGCTGACCTGCTTCCTTCACGGTGGGCGCTTCCCCTCATGGGAGACCACCGTAGTGTCCGAAGACTTCGGGACGGCTGATCGCCGTCCTCTGGCAACGGTTCTTGCCGCCAACCTCGTTTCGATCGCAGGAAATTGCCTCACATACATGGGCGTCCCGTGGTTCGTGCTGCAGAGCACGGGCAGCGCCGCCAAGGCCGGGATCGTCGTGTTCTGCACACTGCTGCCCGCAGTGTTCGCTGCGCTCGTCACCGGTCCGGTCATCGACCGGATGGGGCGACGGCGGGTGAGTGTCGCCTCGGATCTCGCCTGCGGGATCGCGGTTGCGGCCATCCCGCTGCTGCAGTTCGCCGGCATCCTGCAGTTCTGGATGCTGTGCATGCTGATGGCGATGACAGGGCTGTTCCGTGCGCCGGGTGAAACCGCTCGCGGCGTGCTGTTGCCCACGCTCGCCGAACGCGCCGGAATGCCGCTGACCAGGGCTGCCGGGTTGTACGACGGTGCGGCACGCTGTGCGGCGCTGACGGCATCCGCTCTCGGAGGGGTGCTGATCGCCGTCCTCGGAGCCGAGAACATCCTGTTGGTAGATGCCGCGACCTTCGCCCTGGCCGCGCCGCTGTTCGCGTTCGGAGTGCGCGGCCTGCCCGAGGCGCAGGCCCAACGACCGGCCGGGCCGACGTCGCTGCGGGCCTACCGTCGTGACCTCGCCGCAGGGTGTCGCTTCGTGGCGGCCACGCCGCTGCTGCTGAGTCTGTGCCTGATGACGCTGGTCACCAGGGGGCTCGACCAGGGATGGAGCGCCGTGCTCCTGCCCGTGTATGCCCGTGAGGGGCTTGACGGTGCCGTCGATCTCGGTCTGCTGAACGCGGCGTTCGGGGTCTGCGCACTCACGGGGGCGCTGATCTACGGGGCAGTGGGCAGCCGCTTTCGGCGGTGGCCCGTGTTCACAATCGCCTTCCTCATTGGGGGCCTGCCGCGCTTCGTGGTGGCCGCCTTCACCGACACCTTCACCCCGCTGGCCGTGATCATGGCGGTTGAGGGCCTCGCGTTCGGTGTGCTCAACCCCATCATGGCCACCGTGACCTATGAGACGGTCCCGGAGGAACTGCGCAGCCGCGTGCTGAGCGCGACAACGGCCATGGTCCAGATAGTCACTCCGCTGGGCGGGCTGGCTGCGGGCTTCCTCGTGGATTCGGCTGGCCTGCCCTGTGCGCTGCTGGCGGTGGGCGGTGTGTATCTGCTTGCCACGCTGTGCCCGGTGGTCTTCCCAGCCTGGCGGCAGATGGACCGTATCGGCTCTCCCCACGACAGAGCGGACGGCTCACTGCCGCAGGGTTCGGGGGCGAAACGGGTGTAGAGACGCGGGCTTCTTTTGCCTGGGCTGTCTTCCGCCTGCGAACCACCGCCTGGAACTGTCCGGCCGCCGCGACGATTGACAACACGGGATGGGTGGCATCGTGATCACGATGCCACCCATCCCGTCGGTGCGACAGCAGCACTTTCGTCGGGTGCTTCCGCGGCCCCGGCGGTGTTGCTGAAACTCACCGACATTCCAGACGCTGGCCCCACCCAGTCGTTGCTGGAACTCACCGACAGGCGTTGCTGCCCGTCATCGACATACTCATGCAGGCGCGCGGCGATCGGAACGGCAAATCCCGCCGTGCGGGAGCGCAAGGCAGGACGACCCAGCCGAAGGGAAGACGACCGGCACCAGGCGCCCGGCGCCGAGGCCACCTGATTGCCTCGAAACCGGCCCGGTACCCCGACCGCAAGTCCCCGGCCACCCGCCAACCGCAGGAGGACCCGGATGAAGCTGACGAGCATGCGCATGGCCCGCGACGCTGCACCCGCCGTCGCACCGGGGGCCCTGACGGCGTCCGGCACGTCCACCAACGGCTGCCGCGCCCTGGTGGACGTGCAGGCCTCCTCCCACACCTTCTACCGCGACCACTGATCAGGCGCGGAGAGACTCACGTGGAAACCAACCTGCTGAAACACCCCCTGATCGCGCAGACCGTCGCGGCGATCGTGGCCGAGGGCGGCGGCTGCGTCGAGTACGACATAGGCGGTGGCGGCCGGGAGGTCCTCATCGCCGCGAGCGCGCAACTGGCGGCCGCCACCAACTCCCAGCTGACGATCGTGGAATCCCGCGTCCTCCACTCCCAAATCCGCGCCATGGTCAGCGAGTTGCAGACGGAGGTCTTCAGCGCGGTTCTGTCCACGCGGTGGCCCGAGCAGTTGCGCGAGCAGATCCGTTCCGGCTCCGACCTGGTCGACGGTATCCACCAGCTGCGAGACCGCTGACATGCAGCGTCCCGGTGGTACGGGGGAGACCACCGGAACGACGATACCCAGCCTACGCAGCACCGTTCACCCGCGGGCGGGATTGCGTGAAGTGTCCTGATGCAGTCGCCCGGGGCAGCTGGCCCGGACAGCCCTTCGTCCCGTCTCGGGGGACGGTTGGGCACCTGCTTTGCACGCGCCGGTCCGCAGGGCGGAACGCCGCTTCCGAGCGGCGTTTTTCGGCGGACGGGTCGCGAAGACTGCCAGCTCCGAACAGGACACTCCTGGCCACAGCCCCGCCGCACTCCACACACGCCTTCGGCGGGGAGCCAGCCGAACGGCTCCAGCAAGAGGGAAAGGATGACGCACACTGTGCTGATCTTGATGAACGCGCCCATGACCGTGATGGCGCCGCCCGCCTGCGCAGGGCAGTGACACCGATGCTGTGGTGGATCCCCAAGCGCTACTGGAGCCACATCTTCGTCGGCTGGATGGTGATGACCGCGATCGTCACGCGGTGGGAGAGCGACGCGCACCTGGGGCTCGACGTCCTTCCCATGGCCGTGATCGCCAGCTGGGCCTGGGCACTGCACCGTGCCAGCGCCCTTCGTGACCAGGTCGCCGAAGGGTTCCGGGCCCAGCACCACACCTGGAACAGGCACCTGAGATCCAGGCCCCCGCACGACCCGAGTCCCCTCTACAGCGCCTTCGTGCAGCGGATGCGGAGCACCGAGAGGCACCTGCACGCCGTCGCCCGCGCGCACCGGCTTCACCGGCTGACCATTGCATTCGTCGACGGCTGGGACCTGGACGGCAGCGGCTATGAGGCTGCGTCCTTGCGCGATGGGCGCCGTGCCCACGTGTGGCTGGGCAGCCGCTGGCTCGGGCCGGACGACACTGTGCATCTGCCCGTCGTTCTCGAGCACGAGCTCGGTCACATACTGCGCCGCGACAACCAGCGCTCGACCGTCCTCCAGGCCACCGGGGTGCTCCTGACGGTCCTGGCGGCCGCGTGGCTGCCGTTGTTCCTGACAGTCCTGGCGGCCGTGGTGCTTCGGCTGCTGTACATCGGATGGTCCTGGTGGACCGAACTTGCCTGTGATGGCCGGGCGGTGCGCATCTGCGGCCGTGACGCGGTCATCGCCCTGTGGAAGTGTCACACCGCACTGCTGGGCGACTCCTCGCGGCCGGTACGTCTGTGGAAAGGCCTGCGTTCGGCATCCACCCATCCCCCCTACGGCCTGCGGATGTGGTGGGCCCGGCGTACAGACGTCCCCTCTGTTTATGAACCCCACCCCCTCATCAGCTTGTCCGGAGCTGGCGGACAGGCACCGACGCGCACAGCGTGAGGCGGAGTCGACCGGGCGCGGTGCCGGCATCCAGCCGTCGGGGACAAGGCGCCTGGCCATGCTGCCCGCGCTGGCATCCGGAGCGCGCTGGTGCCGGACCGGGCGGAGCGTCATTTCTCGAGGCTCGTCAGCCAGGCGATCCACACGCCGTCGGGGGCCCGGCCCAGGTGAAGATCCGGATTGTGGTCTGCCGCCTGGGCGCAGATGCGACCGTAGAAACCGTGGTGAGCAGGGCACAGCTGCGCCAGCTCGGCGGCGGTGAGGTCCTCGGGGAGGCGCTGACCCGCTGAGGTGGCTCGTGCCTGTGCACCGCGGCGTCTCTCCACCTCGTCCAGGCGCGAGGCGACCAGGCGGGCCCAGCGCAGGTCGGAGTCGTCCTCGTCGCCGCCAGGGGTGTACAGGCACTGCCGGGCGCCGTGTTGGGTGAGCAATAGTCCCCGAGTTCCGTGTTCGTCCACAGCTCTCTGGCACGACTGAGAGTGCCTGGACCTGGGCCTGTTACCTCGTTCGGGTGACTGCTGGCCGTTCTGACCCAACCTCGTCCGTAGTGCGCAACCCTCATGCCTGTCGGGATTCCTTCAGTCTGGGTGAAGTCGTGGAGGCGTGGGTTGGCTCTGGCCGTAGTACGCGATCTGCGTGAGTACCGGGCGCCGGTGAGCGAGGAGGAGCTCGCCGAGTTCGAGACCGATGTGCTGGCGGGGTTCGTACTCGCGCGAGCCTCGGCCGGTCTGGTCGACAGCACGATTCGCAACGACACCAACCATCTGGAGCTGATCCGGGACTGGTTCGGCCGTCCGCTGTGGGAGATGGAACCGGCCGACGCCGACGTCTACTTCGGCAAGGTGCTCCGCGACGCCAAGCCCTCGACCCGGACCGGTCGGGCGGGCGCGCTGGCGGTGTTCTTCCAGTTCCTTGAGCTGCGGCACAAGGTCGAGCTGCACAATCTCACCGGCCGTGTGGTCGAGTGCCCGCTGGATGAGATGAACCGGCCGCGGGCCTCCGTGGAACCGCAGCTGCGGATCCCGCCCAGCGAAGCGGAGATCGAGGCGCTGTTCGCCGGGTGGCGCGAGGAACTGGTGACCTGCCGCAAGTTCGGTCCGGCCGCCCGCAACTACGCGGTGGCCCGGCTGGCGGCGGACGTGGGCCTGCGGATCAACGAGGCACGGATGCTCGACCTGGACGACGTCCGGTGGGAGCTGGGCCGGTTCGGCAAGCTCAACGTCCGGCGCGGCAAGGGCTCCCGGAGGCGTGGGCCGAAGCCGCGGCTGGTGCCGCTGATCAACGGCGTCGACCGCAACCTGCGGTGGTTCATCGAGGACGTGT
>NZ_JBSGBN010000197.1:0-12945 GCF_053601275.1 Streptomyces sp. NPDC004752
CCGCGGTCACCAGCACTGCCAGTACCAGGCCGGGACAGTCCACCACCAGGTGCCGCTTCTGCCCGCCCACGTTCTTCCCGCCATCCCATCCCGACGTTGACCTGGGGATATTCGCCGCCGCCCGGACTGAGTGCGAGTCCACGACCGCCGCACTGGGATCCGGGCTGCGGCCCTCCTTCGCCCGCACTCGGTCACGGAGCCGGTCGTGGAGCTCGGCGAGCAGGCCGGTCACCTGCCAGCGGCGGGCGAAGGCGTGTACCCGCCGGTACGGCGGGAAGTCCTTCGGCGGGTTCGCCCACTTGATTCCGTTGTCGACGATGTACCGCACAGCGTCCAGCATCACGCGGTGGCAGTAGCCTTCCGCCCGCCCGCCCCGCCCTTGAAGCCACGCCGGCACCGGCAGCAGCGGGCGCAGCTCCTGCCACTCGGTCTCCGTCATGTCCGAGACGTAGCATGGGACACGGTCCGGGTGATCCGCCGCGTTCCCGAACCGGTGCGCGAGGCAATCGCACCGTGACACAGGAGAATTGGACGCGGCGGACACGCTCACGCAAGACTGCGACAACAGGACCTCCGGAAGCTCGGGCTGACTGCATCGCCGAGCTACCAGGAGGTCCTGCCTTCATGCGTCGATGCCGCCACGATCACCCAAACAGGAACCCTGTTCGATCACACCCGCTCACACTCGGAACGCGGATGGCTTCTCAGCATCGGCCACGAACTCCCACAAGGACATCGGCAACCGGCCCACCACCTCGACCAGGGCGCCCTCGCGGGTGGGATGCACAGCGGGCACCGGCACGCCGCCACTGCGCGCGAAGGCAGCGAGCTCCACCGCTTCTCGCTCCCGCGCCGTGGAGGCGCAGTCGCGGTAGACCTTGGCGAAGTACCGGCGCCCCGAGTGGTCGGTCACCGAGTAGTTGAAGGTCGCGGTGCCAACCGGGATCTGGGCCACCTCAGCCGGGTTCACGCCGTACGCCAGGACCAGCGTCCCGGCCACGGCGGTGATCATCCGCTGCGCGTCACCCGCGTTCATGCGGATGTCGGCTGAGGTGCGTGCGGATCGGGGGCGAGCGTGACGGTCATCCACGGCACCGCATCTTCGCGGAACGAGTGCCCGACGGGGTCGGTGCCGCTGCGGTCGTCGAGGCTGAAGCCGGTCACCATGATCATGTCGGAGCCGTCGGCGACCGAGACGAGTTGGCTTCCGCAGCGCGGGCAGAATCCGCGGTGCAAGGTCGGCCGACTCGGATACCACGTCGGCTCGCCGCCCGGCCCGACCCACCTCAGGCTGTCCCTGCGGAAACCGACCCACAGGACAGCGGGCCCGCCGGAGATACGCGTCTCGTGCCGGCACGAGCACAGTTCCCTGTCAAGTCCATGTGTTCAGCACTTGTGCTCCTTTGTGTGGTGGCGTGCAGTGGTAGCCGTCGAAGGAGTGAGACGGGCGCCCAACGGTTCGGGCGAGCCGCCGCTCCCGTCAGGAAGACTGTGCCTCGTTCACCGGAGCGACGTAGGCCGCTTCGATGAAATTGATGAACCTGCGGTGGGCGACTCTCAGTTCTCCGCTGATTTCCCACCCACCCAGATTCTTGGAAGCGGCCCGCAGTTCTCGAATTCCTGGGGTGGTCGTTCTGTCAACGGAGCTCCAGGAGATGGCCGTAGAGACCTGCCGACTCGGCGAAGCGACCGTGCTGAAGGGATTCTTCGGCAGGGCTTGTTCAAGTTCTTGAAGGATTCAAGTTGTAGGTGATACCCAGGATTGGGAGGGCTCGTGCGGGTTCAGCAGCGATTGCCCTGATGGTCTTGGCGATGTTCCCGGCGCCGAGGGTTTTGAGGGCGCCGATGGCGAGGTTGCGGAGGCCATGGGACGCCGAGGTCCGCGAGCATGCCGCGAAGGCGATCGCGGCGTTCGAGAAACCGTACGGCGCGAAGTGCCCCAAGGCCGTCAAGAAGATCACAGACGACGTGGACGAGCTGCTGGCCTTCTACGACTTCCCCGCCGAGCACTTGATCCACTTGCGTACCACGAACCCGATTGAGTCGACTTTCGCCACTGTCCGGCTGCGGACCAAGGTCACCCGGGGCGCTGGCAGCGCGGCCGCCGCCCTGGCCATGGTCTTCAAGCTCGTCGAGTCCGCCCAGCAGCGGTGGCGGGCCGTGGACGCACCCCGCCTCGTCGCCCTGGTCCGTGCCGGAGTCCGCTTCGAGCGCGGCTATCTCGTCGAACGCTCCGAGGGCCACGCGGCCTGAACGACCGCAATTGATCCACGGGTCATGACTCCTGCTCCTCAGCCCGGCAGCAGGCCGGGCGTGTCGGGCCGATGAGTTTGCCGGTTGCCTGAAGTCTTCCTCGTGATAAGCCCGCCCCGTCGGCGGATCAGGAAACGCCGGATCCCGGTGTCATGGAGGAGAGAGGGAGGCCAGGATGAACAATCCGATTCGGCTGTACATGTCGATGTCGCTCGACGGCTGTATGGCCGGCCCGGACGACCGGCCGGGGCAGGAGCTCGGACGCGACGGTGGACGGCTCTTCAACTGGCTCGACGACCGGGAGTCCGACGGTCCGAGCGGCCAGGTCTACCGCGAGGCGCTGGCGACCGGCGCGGTGATCTTTGGCCGGCGGACCTTCGAACTCGCAGGGCGCTGGCAGGGCGATCACCACGACGGCGTGCCGATCTTCGTCCTCACCCACCAGGTGGATGACGGGGACGTGCCACCCGGCCACGCGCGTTTCGTCACCGATGTCGAGGACTGCGCACGCCGGGCTCGCGCAGCCGCAGGGGACCGGCCGGTCATGGTCCATGGGGCGGGCGCGGCCCAAGCACTTCTCCGCGCCGGGCAGGTGGACGAGATGGAGATCCACCTGGTTCCGGTCCTCCTCGGGGACGGTCGACGGCTGTTCGACCACCTGGGGAGCGATCACATCGAACTCGACCTCGTCCGACGGCTCGAGGATCGAGACGTCACGCATCTCCGCCACCGGGTGCATCGACCCGAGGAGGCCGCGTGAAGACGCTCTTCGTCTCCTACCGCGTCACCGACCTGGACCCCTCGCTCGGTTTCTACACCGCCTTGGGCTGCGTCGAACTGGGCAGGGTCGAGGTCGGCGACGGGGCTCGCCTCGTGATCCTCAAGTTCCCCGACGAACCGGCGGCCTCGCTCGAACTGGTCCACCGCCCCGGCGACGGACCGGTCGACGTGGGCAGCGGTTTCGACCACCTCGCGATCCAGGTGGAAACGCTGGCCACCACCCTGGAGACGCTGACCGAAGCCGGCCTGGAGCCGGAGCCTGTCCAGTATCCGGGCGGCCCTCACGGCCCGAAGACGTCGTGGCTCACGGACCCGGATGGTTACCGGATCGAGTTGGTGGAGTGGCCGTCCGGACACCCCGACGGCATCACCGCAGCAGACTTTTGATGATGAGGGGGGCACGGTGAGCGGAGTGACCGAGCCTCCCTCGGTGCGGCCGCGGCACAACGCGGGGCAGCATTGCCACCCCATCCACAGGTCTTGACGATTACTCCGTCTGTATCCACAACACGCCATCAACCGCACTCGAGGAGAGCACCATGACCGCTGTCTACACCTGGGACGTCTTTTCCACCCTCGACGGCTACGGCTCCTACGGCCCCGACGGCGACTGGGGCGGCTACTGGGGAAAACAGGGCCCTGAGTTCCTTGACAACCGCCTTGCCGTGATCAGCAAAGAGCAGCGGATGGTTCTCGGGGCCAACACCTTTCGGCAGTTCGTGGAGCTGCTGGGCCCGATCCCAGAGGCCGGCCTCGACCCGGTGAACTCCCGGATGCGAAGCATGCCGACAACGGTGGTGTCGACGACGCTCGCAGGACCCTTCGCATGGCCGGACGTGACCGTCGTGGCCGACGATGCCGTCGACGTCGTCGCCCGGCTCAAGGAGGAGTCCGAGGTGCCGTTGCGCTCGCACGGCAGCCTGTCGTTGAACCGGGCGCTGATGGCCGCAGGGCTCGTCGACCGCCTCCAGGTGACGATCTTCCCTGTGATCAGCGGTCAGACCGGGACCGACCCGATCTTCGAGGGCGCGGCCGACTTCGACCTGGAGCTGATCGAGAGCCGGACGTTCGACGGCCACACCCAAGAGCTCAGCTACCGGCCCACCCTGCACCGCTGAACACAGCCGTGCACTGCACCAGGTCCAGCAGCCGAACCTGACCCGGAAGCTCTCCCGCGGGCCGACATGCCGCACCTGTCAGGAACTTGAACACGCCCTGGGCCGCCGGGGCCCGGCGCGGTGGCTGTCTGCCTGGACACGCACCTCGGAGTACTCGGCCGTGCTCCCACTCGGGACGCAACGACGCGGTCTTCTCCAGCAGCACAGCACGCAGGCCACGACGCGCCCCATCGCTGACGGCCCGGCCGGCGCTGCTGGATAGGCTCGGGGTGTGGAGCCGATCAGCATGCAGCCGAACCACGCGTTCGCCGGAGAAGCCCGGGGCGGGCTATCGCCCCGGGCGGCCCGGGCGCTGTGGTGGGGATCGGGCGGTCTGGTGCTCGGCGTGCTGGGCACCTCGGTACTCGTCGCCGGTGCGGAGCACGGCCGACGCCTGCCGGTGACCGTGGTCCTGGTCCTTGCGCAGGCATGTGCCCTGCGGTGGCAGACGCGCGCACCCATGGCCGTACTGGCCGTCAACGCGCTGACGGGGCTCGCGGTGTGGGCTCTGCTGCCCGCGGTGTCCTTGTCGGGGGCGCTGCTCGCCGCGCAGGTCACGTTGTGCGTGCTGTCAGCCACCAGGCCGCGGCGGGTCTCGGCGTGGGCGCTTGCGGCGATGTGCCTGCCGGCGCCGCTGGCGCTCGGGGCGGCCGGCGCCGCGGGGGCGTCGGTCTATCTGCTGGCGGTGGCCCTGGCGTGGACGGCGGGGCAGTGGCGCAGGGCACAGCAGGACCGGATACGGGCGGAGGCGCGCCGGGCTGTGGTGGAGGAGCGGGCGCGGATCGCGCGCGAGGTGCACGACGTCGTGGCGCACACCCTCTCAGTGATGGTCATTCAGGCAGGCGCCGCCGACGACGTGTTCGTCCAGCGGCCCGAACAGGCGCGTGAGGCGCTGCGGGCCATCGAAACGGGTGCCCGCTCGGCACTGGGCGAACTGCGCTTGCTGCTGCGGGCCTTCCATCCCGACGCGGGGGCGGGCGCGGCTGGGGATCAGTTGGGGCAGCAGCCCTCCCTCGCGCGTCTGCAGGAGCTGGCCGACAGCGTGCGTGCGACCGGGATCACCGTGCACGTGCACTGCGAGGGCGCAACCGACACCCTGCCGGCCGCGGTGGACCTGGCGGCATACCGGATCGTCCAGGAGGCCCTCACCAACACCGTGCGCCATGCGGCCGGTGCCGACGAAGTGAGCGTGCGAGTGACGGCCGAAGGGGAGTGCGTGAAGGTCACTGTGGTCGACAACGGCAGTACCCGGCAAGGTGGTCCGGCCACGGTGGGAGCGGGCCGCGGGCTGGTGGGGATGAAGGAACGTGCCCGGCTCGTGGGCGGCAGCCTGCGTGCCGGGCCGTTGCCCGAAGGAGGCTTCGAGGTGACGGCGCAGTTGCCCGTGGGGGAGGCGCCATGACGCTGCGCGTGGTGGTGGCCGACGACCAGGCGTTGGTCCGTACCGGGTTCCGCATGATCATCGATGCGCGGGACGACCTTGAGGTGGTCGGTGAGGCGTCCGACGGCCAGGAGGCGGTACGGCTGACCCGGGAACTGGCACCCGGCGTGGTGCTGATGGACGTACGCATGCCCGTCGTGGACGGCATCGAGGCGACCCGGCAGATCGCGCTGTACGGCAGCCCGGCCAGGGTGCTCGTACTGACCACGTGGGACGTGGACGCGCACGTCGTCGCCGCTCTGCGGGCCGGGGCGAGCGGCTTCCTGCTCAAGGACATCCGCCCCACCGAGCTCGTCGACGCGATCCGCCTCACCGCGCGCGGCGACGCGCTGCTGGCGCCCACCGTGCTCAGCCGCGTCCTCGACCGGTTCCTGCGCACCACGCCCGACCTGGCACCGCCGCCCTCCCTGCGGGACCTCTCCGGTCGCGAACGGGAGGTGCTCACCCTGATCGGCCAGGCCCTGTCGAACGCCGAGATCGCTGAACGGCTGCACTTGTCGGAGGCCACGGTCAAGAACCACGTCACCGCGGTGCTGCGCAAACTGGGCCTGCGCGACCGCGTCCAGGCCGTCGTCGCCGCCTACGATCACGGCCTCGTGCAGCCGCGCCACCCCTGACACCTGCCTCCTCCTCAAGGAGGAGGCAGGGCTACGATCCTCCTGTACTCCCAGTGCCGGACCGCTCCCACGGCCGATCCAGGGGCGGGGTGGCCGGCCGTAGCGTCGAAGTGTGATCGACGACCTGCCTTGCCTCATGTATCTGCTCGCCTACGACGACGCGGCCGAAGGCCCCTACGACCGCCCCCGGACCCAGGTGCTGCTCCGGGCCGCCGCCCTCGTCGACCTCGCCCTGCGCGGCCGGCTGCGGGAGGACGACGGCACGGTCACCGTCTTCGGCACCCAACCGACCGGCGCCCCCGCCCTGGACGGCATGCTGCACGACGCGGCCGGCGGCCACGGCTGGAAGCACCTCGCGCGCACCCACCGCAAGCGGACCCTGACGGAGGTGGAAGACCACCTCACCGCGGCCGGAGTCCTCACCGTGAAGGAACCCCGCACCCCCTTCGGCACCCGGCGGCTGACCCTGACCGACCGCGCCGTGCCCGCCGCCCTGCACGCCCGCGTGTCCGCGGCGCTGCGCGGGGACGAGCCCGTGCAGAGCCTTGCCACCGCCGACACCGCGCTGCTGGCGCTGGCCGCGGCGGCCGGCGTCCACTCGGTCGTCTCCCGGCAGGACCGCAAGACCTACCGGGCCCGTATCGACGCCTGCACGACAGCTCTCGCCGCCCTCGCGCCCGGCCTGGAGAAAGCGGTACGCGACCTGCCGACGACCATGCTCGCCGCCCAGGGCGGCATGGGCGGCAGCTGACCGAACGAAACGGGGAGACGATGACCATGCGCCACGTCCTGACCACCCTGTGCTGCGCCCTGACCGCCGTCCTCGCGACGGCCTGGTCCGTACAACCGCCGACGCAGCCCGGTCCGCCCGATGGCGCCACGACGCTCCGCACCCACGACGGCCTCGTGCGGGGCGCCGCCCACGACGGCTACCGCACCTTCGAGGGCATCCCGTACGCCGCACCCCCGATCGGCGGGCTGCGCTGGGCGCCGCCCCACCATGCCGCCCCCTGGTACGGGGTCCGGGACGCCACCCGTCCCTCGAACGCCTGCCCGCAGCCGGCCGGTGAGGTGCCCGGCGGCAGCACCGACGAGGACTGCCTCCGCCTGAACGTCACCACGCCCGACGGCGCGCGACCGGCACACCCCCGGCCGGTGATCGTGTGGCTGCATGGCGGCGGCTTCACCACCGGAGCGGGCTCCTCCTACGATGCCCACCGCATGGCCACCCATGGCGACGTCGTGGTCGTCACCGTCAACTACCGCCTCGGAGCACTCGGTTTCCTCGCCCGCAGCGCACTGCCCGGCTCCGGCACCTTCGGCCTGGCCGACCAGCAGGCGGCGCTGCGCTGGGTCCGCGCCGAGATCGGCGCCTTCGGAGGCGACGCGCACAACGTCACACTGGCCGGCGAGTCGGCGGGCGGCTACAGCGTCTGCGCCCAGCTCGCCTCACCCGCCGCCGCGGGCCTCTTCGACCGGGCGATCATCGAGAGCGGCCCGTGCACCGGCCGCGCCGGCCGATTGTTCGCCCCGTCCTCAATCCCGCTGTCCACGGCGCGTACCGCGGGCGCGGACCTCACGGCGAAGGTCGGCTGCAACTCCGCCCACGACGTCATGGGCTGCCTGCGGCGCGTGCCCGTCTCCCGTCTGCTCAAAGCCCAGACCACCGACCAGCAGCCCGCATACGCCACGCCTCTGCTGCCCCGTGACCCCGCGGCGGCCATCGCCGCCGGTCGCTTTCACCACGTCCCTGTACTCCTCGGCAACAACCACGACGAGGGCAACAGCTGGGCCGCCGGGATCATCCGGGCCGGCCATCCCGTCACCCCTGACACCTGGCCAGATGTCGCAGCCACCTTCTTCCCCGCCGCGGGGGAAGCGAAGGCGATCGTCCGCGCATACCCGGTGCACCCCACCGACGGCGGCCCGGTCTTCGGCGCGGTCATCGGCGACGCCGACTTCGCCTGCCCCACCGCGCGCACGGACACCCTCCTCGCCACCCAGGTGCCCGTCTGGCGCTACGAGTTCGCCGACCAGCATGCCCCGCTGCTCATCCCCGGCACGCCACCGTTCCCGCTCGGCGCACCACACGCGAGCGAACTGCCCTACCTGTTCGACCTCGGCGGCCGCCCCCGCAGCCTGACAGCGGCACAGCACCGCCTGGCCAACACCATGATCGACTACTGGACCCGCTTCGCCCGAACCGCCGACCCCAACGGCCCGTCCTCACCGCACTGGTCCCGCCAGACCACACAGTCCCTGGCACCCGACCACATCGTCCCCACACACACGACCCAGACCCGCCACCACTGCACGTTCTGGAACGCCCTCGGGTGACCACCGGGACAACCACCGCCGAGGACCCCGCCCAACCGCACGACCGGTCCGCGGCCCACCACAAACCCGCCCCCGCCCGCCACCGCACCGGCGACCCCACCCCACTTCGGGGGGCCCGGCCTTCTTAGTCCGGCCGGTGGCCTCCGACCCCACAGTCTCCCGCCTGATCGGCAAGCTGGCCTCGGGCGGGCAGCGGGTCCTGGCCGCGCTGCGCACCGTCCGTGCCGAAGTGCGCGAACAGGTATGGCGGTTGGCAGGGGATGTGGCACCGGACGCGGACGGGCAGGTGATCGTGGACATCGACGGCGTCCTCGGCCTGGCGCACTCCGAGAAGCAGGACGCCGCCGCGACCTGGAAGAAGACGTTCGGCCACCACCCGCTGATGGGGTTCGTCGACCACGGCCGCGGCGGGTCCGGCGAGCCGGTCGTGGGCCTGCTGCGGCCCGGCAACGCGGGCTCGAACACCGCCGCGGACCACATCGAGGCCACGAAACTGGCCCTGGCCCAGCTGCCGAAACGGCTCCGGCGGGGGCGTCAGACGCTGATCCGCACCGACTCCGGCGGCGGCACCCACGAGTTCGTCGCCTGGCTCGCGAAGCGCGGACGGTGGCTGTCGTACTCGGTCGGCATGACCATCACCGACGCCATCCACGCCGCCGTCCTGAAGGTCCCGGCCTCGGCCTGGACACCGGCCGTCGAACCCGACGGCGACATCCGCGACGGCGCCTGGGCCGCCGAACTCGCCGGCGACTGCCTGACGGGCTGGCCGAAGGGGCTGCGGCTGATCGTGCGCAAGGAACGGCCGCACCCTGGTGCCCAGCTGCGTTTCACCGACGCCGACGGCATGCGGTTGACCTGCTTCGCCACCAACACCGCCGGCGAGGCGATCGCCGTCCTCGAACCGCGCCACCGGCAACGGGCCCGTGCCGAGGACCGCATCCGCGCTGCCCGCGCCACCGGCCTGCGCAACCTCCCCCTCCACGACACCACGCAGAACCAGATCTGGCTGGAGATCATCCAGATCGCCCTCGACCTGCTCGCCTGGACGCCCCTGTTTGCCCTGACCGGCAAGGCCCGGCTCTGGGGGCCCCGCCGCCTGCGGCTCCGCCTGTTCTCCACCGCCGCCCAGCTCATCACCCAGATCGTCGGATTTCCCGAGGGCCGTGGGCAGGGAGTTTGGCACGAGGGTGTCCTGCGCGGGCGGCAGGCCGACGGCCAGATTCAGGTCGATCGAGCCGGAAACGGCTATCGCGTCTCACGAGGCTTCAGCGGCAGCCCCGTATGGGACCAGAATCTCGGCGCTGTGATCGGGATGATGGCCAAGGCCGAACTGGGCGAGCCAGCGGTCGGCTTCATGATTCCCGTCGGTCAACTGGTCGCGGCCTGGCCTCCGCTGGCAGACGTGGCGCGTCCTCCCTCGCCGTTTCGCAGCCTCGAACCGTTCGAAGAGGTGCACGCTGCAGCGTTCTTCGGCCGGGACACCGACAACGATCGGATCGCACAGGTGGTGGCGGAACAGCGGTGGACCACCCTGGTGGGCCCTTCCTGCTGTGGCAAGTCCTCGGTCGCGATGGCAGGAGTGGCACCACTGCGCCGCGACGCGGGGGACACCGTGGCGATCCTGCGCCCCGCCCACCACACCACCGCCCTCAGGGGCCTGGCCGCCGTGCTGCTGGATTTGCTGGAGCCCGACTGCGCCGAGGCGGAGAAGTTCGCGCGGATCTCCGTGGTGGCCGACGAGATCGCCCGCCACGGGATCCGCGAGGTCGCCGCACGCATCCTGCACGTGCAGCACGTCAGGCGGCTGCTGATCGTCATCGACCAGTTCGAAGAACTCCTCGACGACGAAGCCTTCGTCCCCGGCGACATCGACGCCCTGGCCGACGCCCTCGGCCAGACCTCACGGCAGACGGTCTCCGTGCTGGCCGTCCTGCGCACGGACTTCCTCGGCCCCGTCCTGGACCATCCCCGCCTCGGCGTTCTCGCCAAGAAGCGGATCGAAGCCCTGGAACCGATGAGAGAGGAGCAGTTGCGGGACATCGTCACCAAGCCCGTCGACGGCATACCGGCCATCGGTTACGAGGATGTGCTGGTCAACCGCATCCTGGGCGACGCCGGCAACGCGCCGGGCATCCTGCCTCTGCTCAGCTTCACCCTCGCCCAGCTGTGGGACCACCAACGCGGCGGACGTCTCACCCACGACGCCTACGACGCACTCGGCGGGGTCAGCGGTGCCCTGGGCGGGCACGCAAACAGGATCTGGAAGCAGTACGTTGGCGACGAGGACGAGGAACACGCGGAGAAACTTCTGACCCGGCTCGTGCGCACACCCATCGGGACGGAGACGCCCATCCGGTGCCTCGCCACGCGCGCGGAGCTGAGCGACCGGGAGCGGCAGATCGCCCAGCGCCTGGCCGGTGCACGGCTCCTGGTCCTCAACCGGGGCCGGGTCCACGAGGAATCAGGGCCCGAGAGCGGCGATCCGACCGACGTGGAGACCGTCGAACTCGCCCACGAGGCGCTCATCTCCAGCTGGGACAGGCTCAGTGCCCGGGTCAAGTCGGACCGCGTCTTCCTCGACTGGCGCGAGAACCTCCAGCTGGACATGGACCGATGGGACAAGGCCGGACGGCCCCGGGACCTCCTTCCGACCGCCACCGCCCTGGACGCCGCACAGCGGTGGCTTCCGGAACGCACCGGCGAGCTGGGGGACGCGCAGCGGGACTACCTCCAACAGGGGCTTGCCCATCGTCGGTATCTCACGCGCCGCCGCCGCACGGTGATGGCCCTGTTCGGCGTTCTGCTGCTCGTTGTCAGCGCCACCGCTGTCGTCGCCGTCGACCAGCGGCAGACCGTCATCCACCAGCGCGACCGTGCCACCTCCGCGCAGGTCGCCGGCCTCAGCACCGACCCACAGCTCGCCCGACGGCTGGCCGTCGCGTCCGCCAGCCTCGGTGACACCCCCGAGGCGTGGTCAGCGCTCCTCACCGTGCGTTACCAGCCCGAGAAACGGGCCGTCAAACTGCCCAGGTTCGACGTGACGACCTCCGACCTCGACGACGACGGCCACATCCTCGTCGCCGCGGGCGGGACCCACGTCGGCACCTGGGACGTGGACACCGGCAGACAGCTCGGCTCCTACCAGACCGCCGCGAGGGTACGGAACGCGCGCCTGTCCGCCGACGGCACGACGGTCGCCGTGAGCACCGACGACGACCAAACCACCGTTCTGGAGACCCGCGGACTCCACCCGCGTGGCCATCCCTACTGGTCCGGGATCGACCTCTTCTCCCTCAGCCCGCACGGCAACTTCCTGGTGGCCCACGGGGAATCCAAGGCCGGATGGCTCGCCACGGTCTGGAACACCCACACCGGGAAACTGCTGTTCCAGCGCACCGGCGACAATCCACTCGACCCCTCCTTCACCGCGCACGAACGGCTGCTGTCGTTGACTGGAACCTTGGGCACCGGCCTCACTTGGGTGGACCTGCGGACGGGCAAGGACCTTCCCGTACCGAAGTTGGACATCAAGCCCCAGGGCTACTCCGGCCCGGTAGTGTTCAGCCCCGACGGCAGCCGCGTCGCCACGATGACTTCCCGCGGTCTGTTCTTCGCCGAGTTGCCGGGAGACGGCGTCGGATATCAAGGATTCAGGCCGGTGCCGACGGCTTATGCGGACACATCCATGTACGGCGGCAGTGTGCACTTTAGCCACGGCGGAAAGCTCGTCTCCGTCGGCTTCACCCTATGGGACGGGGTATTGCCTTGGGACCCCGTATTCAGCTACCCGACGGTCTCCGGCGACTGCGAGCCCAACACGTTCCGGTTCTCCTCCGACGATTCCGAACTGAGGTGCGTCGGCGGCGACGGGACGTTCCGTTCCCTCGACATCTCCCGTCTCACCCTGCATGGCAAGCAGACCACGCTCGAGGTCCCGGGGGCGGTGGCAAGCCAGAACGGGTCGACCATCGCGCTCGCCGGCGACGGCAAGGTGGAAATTTGGTCCACCGAGCCGCTGGCCAAGCGGATGGAGCTCACCATCCCGAACGCAAGCGACGTTCTGCTCAGCCCGGACGGCCGACTGCTGGCGGTTCGGAATCGTCAGGCTGAGGCCCAGATATGGGACCTGGTCAAGCGTGTCCGGCTCGGCACCTTGCCCGGCGATCTGGGTGGCATCACGAAAACGGTTGCCTTCTCGCCGGATGACACGACATACGTCACCTATGACTATCTCAAATACCGCGGGACGAAAGGCGTCTTCTATTCACTGAGGTTTTCTCGGCGAAATGATCTCCGCGAAGCAGGCTGATCGGCGCATGTCGGGATGGATCGGTCCGGGCGGCCCCAGCTCTGGACAGAC
>NZ_JBSGBN010000198.1:0-7141 GCF_053601275.1 Streptomyces sp. NPDC004752
CCACCCTGTACTGGACACACGCGGGCTGGCTGGTGCCCGGCGGCACCTTCTTCGGCGACCAGGCCGACCAGGTCCTCGGCGCCAGACTGCTCGCCGCGTCCGCCGCCGCGGCGGGCGGCGCGGTGCTCGCACTCGCCGTGGTGGCGGCCTTCCCCCCGCTGTTCCTGGCCACGGCCGCGATCGCGGTGGGTGGCGCGCTCGGCGGGCTGCTACTCCTCCTGCTCGACCTGACGCCCCAGCAGGCGGCCGGGGTGACCGCCCTGGTCACCGTGTTGTTCGGGGCGTTCACACCCGCGCTGTCCTTCCGGCTCTCGGGCCTGCGCACCCCACCGCTGCCGACCAACGCCCAGCAGCTCCAGCAGGGGATCGACCCGCACCCCAGCGCCGACGTGGCCGCCCGCACCGTGGTCGCCGACGTATGGATGACCGCGCTGTTCGCGTCCGCCGGGCTGCTCAGCGTGGCCTGCATCGCCTCCCTGGTCCATCCGTTCGGCTGGCCCGGTGGGTGCATGGCCGCCGCGCTCTCGCTGCTCCTGCTGCTGCACGGCCGCGGCATGGGCAGCTTCTGGCAGCGGCTCGCGCTGATCGGCCCCGGGGTGCTGGGCGTGGCCGGTCTGGTGGTGTCCGCGGCCCTGGCGATCTCGCCCGACTCGCGGCCCGCCCTGCTCGTCGGGCTGTTCGCCACGGCGGCGGCGTGCGCCATCGCGTCCTGGACGGTGCCGGGGCGGCGGCTGGTGCCGTACTGGGGCCGGGCCGCCGAACTGCTGCACTCCGCCGCGGCGGTCAGCCTGCTGCCGCTGGCGCTGTGGATCCTCGGCGTGTACGGCTACCTGCGGGCGCTGAACCTGTGACGCCCCTCTCGGATGTCCGGCGTCCGGCTCATGAACGTCCGCTGAACGTCCGCGCCGCCCGCCTCCGCGCCGCCCGCCTCCGAGCCGCCCGCCTCCGAGCCGCCCGCCTCCGAGCCGCCCACCTCCTGAGCCAACCCTCCTAGGGAGCAAGACGTGCAGAACCGACGCGACCAGGTCCAGGCGCACATGTTCGTCATGGGGCGGCTGACCTCGGGGCTGCTGCGCACCGATCTGGACGCACCGGAGAGCCCCGTCGGCCGCACCAACCGGGGCCTGGCGATCGGGATCGTCGTAGCGCTGCTGGTGTCGGCGGGAGCCTTCGTCTTCGGCCTGATATCCCCGTCCACCACCAATTCCTGGCGGGTCTCGGGGACACTGATCGTGGACAAGGACACCGGAGCCCGCTACTTCTACCAGGACGACGAGCTGCGCCCCGTGCTGAACTACGCCTCCGCGAAGCTGCTCGCGGGGTCCCGTGGCGGCGGGCTGTCCACCACGGCGGTCGGCACCGAGTCGCTGCGGGACACCCCACGGGGGGCCGCGGTCGGCATCAGCGGCGCCCCGGACGTACTGCCGGACTCCGGCGCGCTCGCCGATTCCCGCCCCTGGCTGGTGTGTTCGGCACCCGAAGCCGGCGCGGGCAGCGCCGCCACCGTGCTCGCCGTGGCCTCGTCCACCGCCGAACGCCCGCTGCCCCACGGCAGCGCGCTGCTGGTGGCCGGCCCGTCCGGGAACCGCTTCCTTGTGTGGCAGGGCATGAGGCTGCGGATCGACACCGGCAGCAGCGCCCTGGAGGGTCTCGGCTACGGGTCGGCCGAACCCCGGAAGGTGTCCGCCGCGTTCATTGACGCCCTGCCCGCCGGTCCCGATCTGGCCCCGGTCGACGTACCCGGCCGCGGCAAGGCCGGTCCGTCGCTCGGCGGGCTCGACACCCGGATCGGACAGGTCTTCCGCACCAGTGTGCCCGGGTCCGCGCGCACCCAGTACTACCTGCTGCGCAGCGAGGGTCTGGTGCCGCTGACGAACACCGGAGCGGCGTTGCAGCTCAGCGATCCGGACACCGCCGAGAAGGCGTACGGCGGCGGCCCCGCGAGCGCGCGGCAACTGGAAGCGGGCGCGCTCAAGGGCCACTTGGCCGCCGACGACACGGACACCGGCTCAGCCACCGGCTCCACCGAGGCACTGCCCGCATCACCGCCCGCCCTCGCGGCGGTCACGGAGGACCAGGGAGTCTGTGCCGCCGTGACGCCCGGGTCCGCGGCCGGAACCGGGGTGCAGGTGGGCGTCGCGGTGGTGGCGCAGAGCGCGCTGACCCCCCTCGCTCAGCGGCCTGCCACCGGAACGACCGTGGCCTGCCTGGCCGTTGACGGCGTCGTGGTCGAGCCGGGCGGCGGCGCACTGGTCCAAGCGAGCAGTGCCACCGGTGGCGACGCCGGGGGCAGCCGGTACCTCGTCACGGACACCGGGGTGAAGTACCGGGTGCCCACGGAGAACGACGAGAAGGCCCTCGGCTACAGCGACGCCCAGGTGCGGACCGTGCCCTCGCTGCTGCTGTCGATGCTGCCGACCGGGCCGGAACTCGACGCGGCGCAGGCGGCCGTCGCGGCCTCCGCCCAGAACACGCGCAGGACACCGGCCGACAGGGAGTGCGGCGGTTCCGGATCACCGACCCCGGCACCGGACAACACGTCGCCGTCACGGGGGGCGGCAGCCGGAGCCGACTGAAAGGTCGCACCAGTTCGAGCCGCCGCAGTGAAGCCCCAACTCTCATGCAAAAGAGGGGATTTGGCGCTTCATGTGTCTCCTGTGGTACCTGGAGATGACATAGAGGTGAATGCAGGCGGAGTTGATGTTGATGCTTGCGTGCCAAAGGTAAAGAACTGTTGCATCGGTAATTTGACGCTCTTTAGGCTGGGCCCAGGAATCAAAGTGGTCGGGATTGGCGTCACGAGCTCCTCCGGTCTTCTGCGTCGGCACCTGAACCAGCGGGCGACACACCGCCGTTCGGGCGGCACGACGGTTCGACCGGGCGACAGCCGGGGGGCGACGCCGTGGAGCAGGGAAGGGGCAACATGAGCGAGACCGGCGGACAGCAGTCACAGGCGTCGTCCACCCGTAACGGGATCCTGGCGCTGGAGCAGGCGTACAGCGGCATCCAGCGCATCCTCCAGGACGTGGAGGGCACCAAGAACAACCTGTCCAAGGCCTACCAGGGTTCGGACGGCGGCGCCTACGGCAGGCTGCTCGACCTGTGGGACGACCAGGTGGTCAAGATCCTGAACAACCTCGAAGACATGATCGACAAGCTCAACACGAGCCTGGTGCAGCACGGCCTGGCCCAGGGCTCCGGCAACCAGGCCATCGACCAGGCGTTCAGCGCGAGCGAGGCAGCCTTCGACGCGCTGTCCGCTTCCGGGGCCATCCACCCCGCCACCAGCCCCGTCGTCTGATGCTCGCGGCGGGCCCCGGCGGCCCCGCCCCACTGGCACCCCCACGAGATGAGGATCACCCATGTCCGACCTGAACGACGGCTACATCCACGTCGAGTACAACCCCGTCACCAACGCCGCCGACGACATGGTCCACCAGACCCGGGCCATCGAGGGCACCCTGAGCAACCTGGAGATGGAGCTGAACGAGCTCAAGCAGACCTGGTGGGGTGAGGACGCGTCGGTCTACGAGGAGAAGCAGACGGCCTGGGACAACGCTGTCATCACCATGCAGCAGCTGCTGAACTCGCACGCCGACCTGCTGACCGACGTCTCGGGCAACTACCGGTACACGGAGCAGAACCTGAGCCAGCTCTGGTCCGAGGTGTCCATCGGCAGGTGAGCCGTGTCGTGAGAGCCACCGCCTCCGGCAGCAGCAGGGCACCGTCGGCCGGAGGCGGTACCACGACGGCGCACACCGTACGCACGGCACACACGGCATGCCGGCGCCGCGGTACCGGGGACATCCGTAGGAGGGGAAACAGCCATGGCGGACCTGAGTCACCTGGACAAGACGTCCATCCAGTCGTTCATCGACGGGGACCTGGCGACATTCATCGAGGACCTCAAGCAGATCCTTGAGGGCGACCCGTCCATGCGGGACCTGGCGGACGGCATCACCACCGAGAAGACCGTGGGAGCGATCTCCGCGGGCAAGCCGATCGTGATGGGGACCATCGACGCGGACGACCTCGTGTCCGGCGCCAGCTTCGCCGACGCGCTGGCGAAGAACATCGAGACGGTCGTCAACGTCCTGCTGGGACAGCAGGACACGTTCGACGAGATCGATGACGCCCTGCGCACGACCGTCAAGGAGCTGCTCAAGACCCAGGGCGACAACCTCGGCAAGATCGGGGCGGACAAGTTCTCCGAGATCCTGTCCGAAACCGGTTTCTCGGGCGATTCGGGCAGCGGCGATCACGGGGACTCGTCCGGCGACAAGGGGGGCGACAAGGGAAGCAAGGGCGGCGACAAGTAACGTACTCCGGGCCCTCCCGGCCCTCCCGTTCTCTCCCCCTCACCCCCACCCACCGGTTCCACCTCCGGGAGTCCTTCCATGGCCGACGAATCCGATCACTGGGCCAGAGCCGTCGAGTCGTTCACCGGCTACAAGATGCCCAAGCGCCCCGGCATGTTCGACGACGTGAAGGGCCTTGAGCCGAACGGCAACGCGCCGTTGATCTCGGTCAAGATCGAGGACCGCGAGTTCATGGAGATGACGGAGAGCGCGTACCAGCTCTACTCGGGACCGAACGTCGACGGGCACGACTTCGTGATCCACTTCTTCCTGCCGGGCAAGGAGAACCCGGACGACGTGGATGTCGACGACTACTCCGAGGACGAGCTCAAGGAGAAGATCTACCCAAGGCTCCGCAAGGTCCTCATCGACTTCGTCGGTCCGAACGGTGCGGACGTCAAGC
Source organism: Streptomyces sp. NPDC004752 (assembly GCF_053601275.1). Taxonomy (NCBI): domain Bacteria; kingdom Bacillati; phylum Actinomycetota; class Actinomycetes; order Kitasatosporales; family Streptomycetaceae; genus Streptomyces; species Streptomyces sp. NPDC004752. The sequence continues at coordinate 4,762 of NZ_JBSGBN010000198.1, forward strand.
TCAACTACCTGAACCCGTTCAGCTGGAGCGAGGGCGACAGCGACAGCTCGCTGACCGGGATGAATCACCCCATGGGCCGGTACATCCAGGGCGCGGGGAGCGTGCTGTACAAGCTCGGATACCGGGGTATCACGACCCACAACGACATCGACTTCTCGTCCAACGGCCAGACGGTGGACGTGTCCCAGGCCATGGACTTCGAGTCCTTCACCACGACGGCCCAGGCGTACGACCGGGTGGCCAAGTTCTTCCTGGACCACGCCGAGACGCTCAAGCAGTGGAAGGAGTCCCTGGGCGAGGACACCGCGGCCTGGAAGGGCAAGGCGGCCGAGGTGTTCGCCGATCTCATCGACGGACTGCACAAGAACTACAGCGGGTTCGCCGACCAGATGCACCCCAAAGGCTTCTCCGCCAAGCATGAGTCGATGTGGGACTACTACGCGTCGTCGAGCCTGCAAGGAGACGCGATCCTGGGCGCAGGCAACGCCGTCTTCGTCGCGATTCGTGACCTGTACCAGGCGTGGACCGACTGGGAGAGCGGAACCAACGCCGACTGGACCAACTTGAGCACCGGCGAGGACCCCGTGGAGTTCCTGCCGGGGCTCGGCAGCCCCTACGGCATCCTGTTCTCGATGCTGGAATCGGCCCAGACCTGGGCCTACAACCACAACGCCAGGTTCGCCGTGAAAGCCACAAAGGAAAGTACCGAGTCGACGTACTACGGCGGCAACACCAGCGGCTCCGGCAGCTGGAAGGATTCAAAGACGACGACGCACTTCTACGTGCTGAGGCCCGAGGCCGAACTGGTCATCCCCGGGCTCGGCTGGCTCAACGACGTCTCCACGTGGGCCGGTCTGGGCACCAGGGCGGTCGAATCCTGGAACAAGGGCGTGGAGGAACACCTGGCTCCCACGGCCAACAAGGCGCTGTCGAGCGTCAACAACGCCTTCATCGAGGCGCGCCGCGTCATCGACGAGGTCCTGGAACCCAAGGTCACCAACTACTTCGGCGGGTCGGGCGGGAGCGGCTCCGGTAGCGGCAAAGACGGTGCTCAGGACGCGATCGACAAGGCGGGCAAGGCCGCGCAGGACGCGATCGACAAGGCGAACAAGGCGGCGCAGGCGGCCATCGACAAGGCGAATGAGGCCGCGGAGAAGGCCAGGGCCGAGGCCGAGGCGGCGATCAAGAAGGCCAACGAGCAGGCAGAAAAGGCCGTCAACGACGCCAACAACAGGGCCGACGAGGCCGTTGACAAGGCGAATGAGGCCGCGGAGAAGGCCAGGGCAGACGCGGAGAAGGCGGCCAAGGACGCCAACAACCAGGCGAAGTCGGCGATCGACGAGGCCAAGAAGCAGGCCGACGAGTCGAATGCCGATGCCAAGACGGCGATCAACGAGGCCAACTCCCAGGCCGACAAGGCCATCAAAGACGCCCACAACGACGCCAGCAAGTCCGCCGACGAGGCCAACTCCCGTGTCAAGACGGCGATCGACGAGGCCAACTCCCAGGCGGACAAGGCCCTCAAGGACGTCCACAACGACGCCAACAGTTCCGCCGACCAGGCCAACTCCGACGCCAAGACGGCGATCGACGCGGCGAACGAGAAGGCCAACAAGGCCATTGACGAGGCCAACAACCAGGCGAAGTCCGTCATCGACCAGGCCAACAATCAACTCCAGGGCGGCAACCATCAGTCCGGTGTCCCGCTCGGACCCACCAGCAGCTTCGTCACCTCCGCGCCGCCGGCGGACCGCACCTCCGGCGGCTCCCGCGGGCGCAACGACGGCGTCTCCGTGCACAACCCCGACGGCAGTGAGACGATCACCTACTCCGACGGCACCAAGGTGACCACCGGCCCGGACGGAACGGTCACCCAGACCGACCCCGACGGGTCCGTGACCGTCATCAAGCCGGACGGCTCCGTGCAGAAGACGGGCCCGAACGGCGAGGTCACCAACCTTCCGGGCGACCACACGACCATTTCCGGCCCCAGCGGTCAGATCACCACGTCCCCGGACGGCAAGACCACCGTTTCGGGCCCGAGCGGTGAGATCACCAGGCATCCGGACGGTTCGACAAGCGTGAACGGCCCGAGCGGCCGTACGACGACGTCCTCGGACGGCACGGTCACCGTGACGGGCCCGGACGGCATCAAAACGGTGACGCATCCGGACGGCAGCACAAAGGTGACGTTCCCGGACGGCAGTACGACCACTACGGGGCCGGATGGCAGTAGGACGGTGACGCATCCGGATGGCAGTACCAAGGTGACGTTGCCGGATGGGAGTACGACCACTACGGGGCCGGATGGCAGTAGGACGGTGACGCATCCGGATGGCAGTACCAAGGTGACGTTGCCGGATGGGAGTACGACCACTAC
>NZ_JBSGBN010000198.1:7241-12822 GCF_053601275.1 Streptomyces sp. NPDC004752
GGGTCCGGATGGCAGTAGGACGGTGACGCATCCGGATGGCAGTACCAAGGTGACGTTGCCGGACGGCAGTACGGTCACCACGGGTCCCGACGGCAGTAGGACGGTGACGTTGCCCGACGGCAGTAAGTCGGTGACGTTGCCGGACGGCAGCACCACCGTGACGGCGCCGAACGGTTCGACCACGCACACCAGGCCGGACGGATCCACCATCAACGACCCCAACCACTCCAGCAGCGGTTCCGGCGGCCGGTCCCACGTCGACACCCGCCTCCCGAGCGGTGGTTCCGGGAACCCGAGCGGCGGTTCCGGGCATGTCGACGTCGACCTGCCGCACTCGTCGCCCGGCTCGCACACCACGTACCCGTCGATCCCCGGAAGCCCGGGGGACTCGTCCGGCCTCGGGTCGGGCGGCGGACGCTCGTACGGGTACGGGAACGACACGGGCTCCGACGGCTACGCGTACGACGACGCGGGCGCCGCGTCGCACTCCGGATCGGGCACCGGCTACAGCGGGTCCGGTTCCGGCTCCGGCAACCCGTTCACGCAGGGCGACCAGAGCGGCTCCGGCTCCGGTGCGCTGGGCGCGGCCGGCTCCGGGGGCGGGGGCGGGGGCGGAAGCCCGATGATGCCGCCGATGGGCGGCATGCGCGGCAGCGGCGGTGAGTCCCCGTCGGAGCGGGAGCGGTCCAGTCCCGGTCCCCGCGTCAGCAGGACGTCGATGCGGCGTGGCTCGGCGTCCGCGCAGGCTTCCCGCCGGACGACGGCGACGCCCGACGAGGAGGTGGAGGAGGACGTGATCACCACACGTTCCGGCGCGCCGTTCGCGCCCGGGATGCCCCCGCCCGCGCAACGTGGCCAGGCCACCCAGAGCGGCGACCGCGAGCGGACGGCCTGGGTGGCCGAGGACGAGGACGTCTGGGGCACCGACGAGGGCACGACACCGGCTGTGATCGGACGCTGACAGGAATGCTGACGCGATTGTTGACGGGAATGCCGACGGGAATGCTGACGGGAATGACGACAGGAATCAGGGGTCGGCGATGAGCGACCACGTCGAGCGGCTGGAGAAGCGGCTCGCGCAGGCCACCGCGGAGCTGGAGTCCGTACAGTCCGCCGTGGCGGAGGCCGAGCGGCGGATGCACGCGTTCTCGTCCTCCGTGGTGTCCAAGGACGGCTCGGTGGAGGTGACGGTCGGCTCGCAGGGCGAGCTGACGGGGCTGAAGTTCCTGGACGGCAAGTACCGTTCCATGTCCGCCTCGCAGTTGGCCGACGCCGTGCTGGACACGGTCCAGGAGGGGCGCTCGCACTTCGCCCGCGCGGTACGGGACCTCTTCGAGCCGCTCACCCGGCCCAGCGCGACCCTGCCCGAGCTGCCCGGCATGGAGATCGACTGGGACCGGCTCGTCGGACCCGCGGCCGATGCGCTGCCCGAGGAGCCGGAGAAGCGGACGGCGACCGACCGGCTGCGCGACGAGATCGACGAGGACGACGACGCGGCCCGCCCGGCCGGCGGGGCAGCCCGCGGCCGGTGAGCCGCGTCGTCGAGGGATTCCTACCGAGAGCGAGGAGGCGGACATGGCCGACGAGGATTCCTTCGAGATGGATCCCGAGCGCATCCACCAGGGCAGCGCCCTCATCACGGAACTGGGCTCGTACGCCTGGAGCATCCTGGCCCAGTTCAAGACCGTCACGGCCGACACCAGTTGGACCGGCGACGACGACAACGGGCACAAGATCCGCGCCAACTTCGTGGAGAACCGGGACTCCACCATCGGCACCCTCCAGTCCCTCGGCGAGGCTCTCGAACGGACCGGTGACGCGACTCTGATGAACCTGAAGAGTACGCAGGACACCCAGGAGGGGATCATCGACGCGATCGGCGAGCAGTCGGGTGAGTACGTCGGTGGGGACGGCGGCGGCCGACGGGGCTAGCTCATGACGCTCAAGGCCAACGCATGGCAAGAGGCCATGATCTTCATCCTCACGGGAGAGATGTTTCCCAAGACGGATGAGGACGAGGCCAACCTGCGCAACCTCGACTTCCTGACCACCAAGGGCAATGTCGGCATCCTGAAAGGGAAGATACGCGACGCCATCAAGTACGTCGGCGATGCGCTGCCCGGGGACGTCGGGAAGAGTTTCATCGACTCCATGAACGAGGTCCTGCCCTACCTCGACCAGCTCACCGACGGCCTGACCGAGGTGGCGGGCGGGCTGCGGAAGACGGCCATGGACGTCCGCGAGGCCAAGTGGCAGCTCATCGCCGAACTGATCAGGCTGGCGGTGGAGATCGCCGTGCTCACGGCGCTGTCGTACTTCACCGGCGGCACCTCGCTCAGCGCGATCGCCGCGCGCAAGCTGATCGCCAAGGCTCGGATGCTGGTGATCCTGCTTGAGCTCAGTATGCGTCTGCATCTCCTTCCGAGCATCACGGAAGCGATCGAGGAGGCGTTCCAGACCCTGGTCGTCCGGCTGGCCCTGATGAAGTGGGGCCCGGACGGCCAGCGGCCCGACGGTGTCGACTGGAAGGACGTCGGAATCAGCGCGTTCGTCGGCGGGTTGGCCGGCGGGTTCGCGTCGATCTTCAGCAATATCGCGAAGGACATCACCGATTTCGTCGGCAAGGTCTTCAACAACACCCTGAAGGACCCGCCGAACAAATGGGGAAACCACTTCGGCCCCGACGACATCAACGGCCCCGGCAAGAACAAGGGCGGCGGAAACGACGTCCCGAACGGCAACCACCACTTCCCCGACGGGAATCACAGCGGCGTCCCGGGCGGCACGGGTGGCCACAAGAACGATGGCGACCACGGCAACGGCAAGGGGCACGACGACGATTCGGACGATTTCGATCTCAAGGAACAGCCCCTGCAGTTCGTCGCCGACGGCGGAGCGGAGTGGCTGGCCGAGGCCATCACCATGGCCACGTTCTACGGGAACTTCGGCGCGAGCTGGATGACCTTCGTAGGGGCCGGGCTCAGCGAACGGGTCGAGGCGGGCCTGGAGGCGGGCATCTCGAAAGGCATGGGCTGGCTGGGCAATCTGAACATCAAGACCGTCTCGTCGAACGACTTCGGCGAAACGAACTCGCGGGACTGGGGCGGGGCCGACCAGCGCTCCCGCGGCTCGGGCGGTGAGTCCGGTCATGGCGATACGTCCGGCAACCGCAGGGAGAGCGACGGCGGCGGGGGCGACGGGGGCAACCGCGGTGCCGACGGAACCCGCGTGACGAACGGCGGCCTCTCATCCTCCTCCCTCGACCTGACAAGCAACCTGACGAACACCGGCACCAGCCTTGACGCCGGGGGCTTCAACGGGGGGAGTGAGGGGCGCTTCGAGAGCAATGGCGCGAACTTCACCGGGGGTGTGGGGGGCTTCGAGAGCAACGTAGGGAACTTCACCGGCGGCGAGGGGCGCTTCGAGAGCAACGCCGGAAATTCCACCGCGGATTCGGGGAGCACCGGCGGGAACCTCGGGAGTTCTCATGGGAGTTCCGATGGCCTGCACACCAGGCGCAGTGGCACGGGCACCGACGGTGGACGCGTCAACGGCACGGGCACCGACGGTGGACGCGTCAACGGCACGGGCGCCCCTGTCGGTCGCCCGCCCGCGGCGGTCAGCGACATCCCGCGCGTCGGGTCGTCCCAGGGAGTGTCCGGGGACACCGGGAGACCGATCACCTCCTCCTCGACCGTCCCGAACGTCACCGGTCATTCCGGCCAGGGCCAAGACCAGGGCCAAGGGCAGGACCAGGGCCAAGGGCAGTGGCAGGGCCAAGACCAGGGGCAGGGGCAGGGGCAGGGGCAGGGGCAGGGCCAAGACCAGGGTCAGGGCGAGGGGCGGGGGCAGGATCAGGTACACCGGCAGTCCATGCCCGACGGGAGTTCTGCTGACCGTACGACGGATGCCCCTGTCAATCGCCCGCCCGCGGCGATCGGCGACACCCCGCGCGTGGGGTCGTCCCAGGGAGTCTCCGGAGACACCGGCTCCGGCAGCGGTCATCGCACCACGTACGGCGACGGCGACAGCGACGGTGACGGTGACGGTGAGGAGAGGGGCTCTGACAGCGGCTCCGAGAGCCACACGCACCGCGTCGACACACAGACCGACGAACCCCAGAAGCAGACCCAGGATCTGACCGAGACCCCGGACCCGGACTCGCACACGGCCCCGTCCAGCGCGCCGCCCACCGCCCCGCCCCCGACGTCCTCGCCTGTCCCGTCCCCGTCCCCGGGGGCCACGTCCTCCCACGCCACCCACACGACGGACGTGCCCGGCCATCGCGCACCGAACCCGTCCGCCACCACCCCGGACGGCACCACGAGAGGCAAGTCCCCCCTACCGGAGGTCGACGGGGAGGCCGACCTCGTGGGCGGCGAACACGTCGACACCCCTTCCGACGCGGACATCGCCGTCGTGCGTGACGAACATGCCCACGCGGTAAGGACGTTCACAGACGCCATTCACTCCGTCGCCGAGCTGCGGCACGGTATGGAGACGGGCGAGGTGAGCAGCGACGACGTCCGCCTTGAGGAGGCCATCTCCGACGCCGAGCATGCCTGGGAGGGTCTGGCAGAGACCGAGGGCCACTTGCGGGACCTGGGCGTGGATCCGTACGCCCCGTCGCCGGACACCCCGGCGGACATCGCTCCGGCCGTTCCCCATGACCCCGTCGAGCGTAAGTGGCTCGCCCAACAGGTCTCGTCCGAGGATCTGCCCACCGGCACACCGGATATCGAGGTCGACGGCACCGTCGGTCTCGACGACCTGAGAGCTGTCGGGGTCACGATCACGCCCGGGATGCTGGTGCAGGAGCAGCTCGGGGTCGAGCAATTCCCCGTGCGGAGCATCGAGTTGTCCACGGTCGAGCAGACGCGGCTGTCGATGCTGGGTCCCGGGCCGTGGCCGCAGGCGCTCGACGTCACGGCCGTGAACGTGACTCGGCGGCTGTGGCGGGAGGCGCACACGGACTTCGTGAACTCCGTAGTGGGGGATACGGACGGGAGCCCGGCCGAGGACCCGTCCCGTGTGTGGAACACGGCCATGGCACTGGTTCTGCCGCCGGAGGCGCACCCCGTCTTCGCCGACTCACGGTATGTAGGGGATGCGTACCGGGACGCCGTTCGACAGGTCGCCGACCAGCTGATGACGGACCCGCCGGTGGCCGCCGATCTTGCCGACCGCCTCCGCGACGAGCTGGGCCTGCCGGTCCGGGGCCGCGGCGGGGACCGGACTCCCGTCCGCCCCGGATCGCTCAAGCGACCGGCTCCGGCCTCGATCACCACGTCCACCGACACCCCGCTGGTCACAGACACGTCCGCAGACACGTCCACACACGCGCGGCCGGTCCCGGTCGTCACATCCAGTGGCACCCCGCCGGTCACGGGCTCGTCCACTGACACGGCGGCGGTCCCGGTCGTCACGTCCACCGACATCCCTCCGGTCACGGACAAGCCCGCCGACGCTCCGTCGGTCATGGACAAGTCCACCGACATCCCTCCGGTCACGGACAAGCCCGCCGACGCTCCGTCGGTCATGGACAAGTCCACCGACACCCCTCCGGTCACGGACAAGCCCG
>NZ_JBSGBN010000199.1:0-12686 GCF_053601275.1 Streptomyces sp. NPDC004752
GGAGCCGGAGCCGGAGCCGGAGCCGGAGTCGGGGCGGCAGCGGCGGGCCGGGGGGCGGCCGGGGCCGGGGTCGCGGGCTTCGGGGCGGTGGCCGCCGGAGTGGCGGTGGCGGGCGCGGCCGGGGCGGCGGGCTGGGCCGGGGCAGCCGATACGGGTCCCGCCGCCCGAGTGGACTCGAGCGTGGGGGAGGCCTCCGCGGCCGCAGCACCCGCCTGGGCCGGGGCGGCAGCCGCTCCCGGCTTGTAATCGGCGAAGAAGTCCCACCAGGCGCGGTCTACCGAATTCGGGTCCTGGAGGTACTGCTGATAGATCTCGTCGACGAGCCACTCATTGGCGCCGAACGCGGCGGTGGGATTCTTCCCGGCCTGTTCGTCGGTCGTGGTGACACCGCCCGACCGGAGGCCGGGGGAGCTCGGGTTACTGGGGGACTGTGGCGACACGGCGGCAACCGCCCTCTTCCGCTTCACAAGGTGATGGACAGCGGGAATAAAGGCTACGCCTCCCTGAGCGGGAAGGTCAGTCGGGGCAGGTTCTTCGTCGCGTAAGTCACATCAGAATGTGGGTTTCGGGCCTTGAAATGGCGGGAAACATGGCTGATTCAGCTGTGCGAGGGATGCCCCGCCCCGGGCCTCGGCGCACTCCAGGGGCGCAACCCTGTGCACGTCCACGCGCCCGTCGGCCGGGACGCTCGTGGATCTTGTGGCTCCGCCTCGAACTTTACGTCAACTTGAGAGAGAGGGCTCTCCCGGAAGGGTGATGAGAATCCGGCAGCCCCGCTCGGATTCGGCCACCCCGATCCGGCCGCCGTGGAGATCGACGGCCCAGCGGGCGATCGCCAGCCCGAGCCCCGTACCGCCGTCGCTGCCCGGGCCGTGCGGGCGGCTGACGGCGCCCCGGTTGAACCGCTCGAAGACCTTGTGCCACTCCGACCGCGGCATGCCCGGACCCTCGTCCAGGACCTCCAGCTCCAGCGAGCCGGGCTGCGCCCCGCGCCGCGCCCGCACGGTGACCCGGCCGTGCGGCGGGCTGTGCTTGACCGCGTTGTCGATGAGGTTGGCGACGACCTGGTGGATGCGCTCCGGGTCGGCGAGCGCGGTCAGCTCCGGCGGGGAGACATCGAGATGCAGATGGACGTCGGTACGGGTGTGGCTGCCCGAGCCCGAGGCGATGCCGGGACGCGCCGAGGCGACCATGTTGGCCTCCTTCAGCACGCCCGACAGATACGGCCACACCTCGAAGCGCCGCTTGCGCAGCGGGACGACCCCGTCGTCCAGCCGGGACAGGTCGAGCAGCGTCTCCACCAGCCGGCCCAGCCGCTCCGTCTGCTTGAGCGCCGTGCGCAGGGTCTCGGTGTCCGGCTCGGCGATGCCGTCCACGACGTTCTCCAGCACCGCCCGCAGGCCCGCGATGGGGGTGCGCAGCTCGTGCGAGACATTCGCCACCAGCTCCTTGCGCTGGCGGTCCTGCGCCTCCAGTTCGTCCGCCATGACATTGATCGTCTGGGCCAGGTCGCCCAGCTCGTCCCGGCGGTTCTCGCGCACCCGGCGGGTGTAGTCGCCGTGCGAGATGGAGCGCGCCACCGCGTTCATCTCGTCCAGCGGCGAGGTGAGCGACAGCGCCACGAACTGTGTGATCAGCAGGGTGGCGATCATCGAGAAGACCGTGATGAAGCGCAGCTCCGTCTTCGTGTGCACCGCGATCATCGACAGACCTGTCGTGATCAGCACCGAGATGACGACCAGCGCGCCCAGCTTGGTCTTGATCGAGAACGGGCGTACGCCGCCCCAGGGTTCCCCGGGACTCCTCCGTACGGCCGACCGCCCCTCGCTCATGGCGTCGGTGTCTCCAGCGCGTAGCCCACCCCGTGCACGGTGCGGATCCGCTCGGCGCCGATCTTCCGGCGCAGCGCCTTGATGTGGCTGTCGACGGTCCGGGTGCCGGAGGCGTCCGCCCAGTCCCACACCTCCGCGAGCAACTGCTCGCGGGAGAGCACCGCGCGCGGGGTGTTCGCCAGGCAGACCAGCAGGTCGAACTCGGTCGGCGTGAGATGCACGTCCTCGCTGCGCACCCGCACCCGGCGCTGTGCGTGGTCGATCTCCAGCTCACCGAGGCGCAGGATGCCCGAGCGCGGGGTCGTCGCGGCCAGCGCGGCCCGCTCCACCCGGCGCAGCAGCACATGCACCCGCGCGGCCAGTTCACGCATGGAGAACGGCTTGGTCATGTAGTCGTCGGCCCCGACCCCGAGCCCGACCAGCATGTCGGTCTCGTCGTCCCGCGCGGTGAGCATCAGCACCGGCACGGGGCGCTGGGCCTGCACCCGGCGGCAGACCTCCAGGCCGTCGAAGCCGGGCAGCATGATGTCGAGGATCAGCAGGTCGGGCTGCCAAGCCTCGGCGGTGTCGACGGCGGCCGGACCGTCGCCCGCGGTCTGTACGAGGAAACCCTCGGCGCGCAGGCGGGCCGCGATGGCGTCGACGATCGTCTGGTCGTCCTCGACGACCAGGACCCGGCGCTGCGCACCCGGACTGGGCGCCGAGGTGCCGTTGTGCGAGGTGTGTGTCTGCTCCATCGCCCGCCCCTGAAGTGTGCTTTCCGGAATCCGTGGGGTGATCCCATGATCTGCGATTGACGCTTGAATGATCCGCGTCAGGGAAGCACATTACGGTGAGAGAGCGCGCCGTCGCTATCCAGGTCGTACGGCGAGATGCACGACGTCCGGAACGCCCCGGGCAACGGGGATCTCTTCGGTACGCACCCGTTGGAATCCGGCATTCCGCAAGGTTCCTTCGAAATCCGGAGAAGGCTGCGCCGACCACACGGCGAGCACCCCGCCCGGTCTCAACACCCGTGCGCAGTCCGCGAGTCCGGCCGGTGTGTACAGGCCGCCGTTCTCCTCGGTGACCGTCCAGCCGGGTCCGTTGTCGATGTCCAGGCACAGCGCGTCGAACGTGGTGGACGTCTCATGGACGTACGCCACCAGGTCCGTCTCCACGACGGCGGTGCGCGGGTCGGCCAGGGCCGCGGCGGACACCTCGGCGAGCGGTCCCGTGCGGTGCCAGCCGATGACCGCGGGTTCCCGTTCGACGACCGTGATCCGACCCCAGCGGGGGTTCGCGGCGGCATGTGCGAGCGAGAACCCGACCCCCAGGCCGCCGATCAGCACCTCCGGCGCCGGGCGGTCGTCCAGGGCGCCGAGCGCGGCGTCCACCAGCAGCCGTTCCGAGCGTCCGTCGGAGGTGTCCATCAGGAAGCAGCCGTTGGCGATGATCTGCAGCAGGGCGCCCTGCCGGCGCAGCACCACCTCGCCGTACGGGCCCTCGCGGCGGTCCAGGACTTCGGGAATGTCGTACGCGGCGGTCATGGCCCCATCCTGCCCGACGCGCAGAGCCCGGCCCGGGGCCCCGCTCCAGCCCCGGTCCCGGTCGCCGAAGCGACGGCGCACCTCACCCGAACGAGCGGCGCGCCGTGGCCGCGGTCCCCGGACGGCGCAGCCGGTTCCTCAGAAGATCCTGTGAATCCGGTCCCGCGTGGCGTCGGTCATAGACAGCGGCCCCTGTGACGCGAAGGGTTGGGGCCGAGCGGAAGGAGCGCCTCACGGTGGAACGGACCGCGGCGGCCTCGACGACGGCCCCACCCACGCCCCTTCCGGACGTCCCCGAACCGCCCGGGACCCGGACGGCCGGCCTGCTGGACGGCATGCCACGCCAGCGGGGCCCGGCGGCACCGGCCGTCGTACCGGCCCCCGCGCGGGCGCTGCCCGCCCCGCGCCCCTGGCTGCTGCTGCCCACCCCCGCCGGTACGCCGTTCACCTTCGCCTACGCGGCCCTGCTCGCCGTGACCTCGCTGGTCGCCTCCTTCGCCGACCCGTCCCTCGTGCACGCCCTCCAGCGGGCATCCAGCACGGACGCGGCCCACCTGGCCGGCGCTCCCGGGAAGGTGCTGGTGGCGAGCGCGCTGTGGATCGCGGGCGGGGTCGTCTCGCCGTTTGCGCTCGGTTTCCTGCTGGTCCTCACCGCCCTGGAGCGGCGCGTCGGCGCCCTGCGCGCGGCCGGCGTCTTCCTGCTCGGGCATGTCCTGGCCACGCTGGCGACCGAGGTGCCCGTGGGAATCGCGGTGCTCGCGGGGCACCTGCCCCTCACCTCGCTGCACCGCCTCGACTACGGCATCAGCTTCGGCGTGGCCGCCGTCACCGGCGCGCTGGCCGGACTGGTCGCCCCCTGGCTGCGCTGGACCCTGCTGGCCCTGTTCGGCGGGATGGCCGTCGGGGACCTGATCGAGTTCGCGGACCCGATGACCGACTGGGGCCATCTCATCGCGCTGACCATCGGCATCGCGACCTGGCCCCTGGTCCGCCACTGGGACCGCTCGTGCGCTGCGCCGGCTTGAGGCCGTGGCGCTGCGCTGGTCTGGGGTCGTTGAACGCTGCGGGTCCGTTGTGGCTGTTCGCGCAGTTCCCCGCGCCCCTGTCGGGGCGTGTTCGTTGTGGCGGGTCGGGCTCGCGTGGCGGAGCCGAAGTGGCCGTCGCCGAGGACGGCCCTGGTCGGCGCGCAGCGCCCCGGCGGCCGGCCCGTCCCTGAGCGCCGCGGCAGGCTCGCGCGCGAGGCGGCGGACGGCGCCTTCCAGGTCCAGTGCCGCCCCCCAGGTCATGCCGTCTCGTCTCATGCCGTCGACGGGGGGACGTAGTCATGCCAGGCCAGGCGGCCAGCGGCCCTCTTGCGGGACCGCGAAAGCATAAGCGGGAGCGGCTCAGACCGTGTTGGCCACGGTCGGTGCTGACTGCTACGGCTCCGCCGCGTGGGCGTGCCCCGATAGGGGCGCGGGGAACTGCGCGAACAGCCACAGCGGACCCGCAGCGTCCCACGGCTTCAAGTCAGGGCAGCGCACCCGCCGCTTCGGCTCCGCCGCGTGGGTTGCGACCCGCCGCAGTGAACGTGCCCCGATGGGGGCGCGGGGAACTGCGCGAACAGCCACAACGGACCCGCAGCGTCCCACAGCCCCAAGCCAGCGCAGCGCCACGGCCAGCGCAGCGCCACGGCCAGCGCTGTCCAGTGCCGCAGGAGTCTGCATGGGGCAGTGGCCGTGGCCAGCGCGATGAAGGTTTTGTCTGCGTGGTCGGCGCAAGGGTGTGCAGATCGATCTTGCGTTTTCGGAGGGCGGGGACGTTCGATCGCTCGTCCCTGCCTTGCGGCGGTCCACTTGTCGGTGGCAGTCAATAGTGTGAGGCAACGGGGGCTGGACGGCCGGGAGAGGGGGGACCGTATGCTGCGCTCACTGGGGGAGGGGCAACCAGAGGGGGGCGCCCATGGCGCAGGCTGTGAGGGGCGGCATAACAGAGCCTGTCGATCGACGCACGTTTACCACCTGCATGGAGCAGCTCCAGGAGGGCTACATGCAGAGCGTTGCGGCGACCGCGGGCTGTCTTTTCATCAAACAGGGCCGAGACATGTTCGGCGCTGACGCCATGCTGGTGCGCACGTCCTCCGACCCTCTGGGGGAGGAGACGAGCTTCTACGTCCAGATGAAGAGCACGACCCAGATAGCCGTCGACGGCAATGTGGAGTCGTTTCGTTACCGCTTCGAGAAGCGGGAATACATGGAGCGTCTCGTACGCCCTCGCATGGGCATGAAGTCCCTCTTGGTCGTCATGGCGATACCCAAGGGGCAGGCAGAGTGGAAACGCACAGCCCACACGCACTTGGAGGTCATGCAAGCCTGCTACTGGATGAGCCTTGAGGGGATGACAGTCCCTCCGGCCGAGAAGCCGTCAGTTCGCGTTCCTACTTCCAACCTCTTCAACGCCGGGGCACTGACCGCCATCATGGAAAAGATCGAGAGGGGTGAGTCGCTCCATGCCTGACTTGGTGTCGACCGAACTCGATCTGTGGCGCGTCGATCCGACGCGGCTCACCACTCTCATGACTGAAGCAGGCTGGACACTCGTCGGCCGGCGCAGCGGCATCTACAATCGCCTCGCTCCTCCTGGCGAGCCCGACGCCCGAGCCGGATCGTTTGTCGTACCACTGGACCGTGAAGCGCCGGAGTACATCGAGGTTCTGCAAAGCCTGCTTCAGCAGGTCACTTCTCCCAACTATCGAAGTCTGTGGGCCCGGTCGATCGCCCCACGGCTCTTCACCGACCCTACGGACGAGTTCCGCTTCCGCAGGGAGGCGGCCTTCCCTAGTGGCCTGATTTCCTGGCGGGAGGGCGAGCGGCTCATCTCGTCCGCTCGCCGCACTCTGGTCGCAGGCGCCAAGTCGTACATCGATCAGACGCGACACTTCGGCAACCGGCACGGCCAGTTCGCCAACCGCTACCTCGACTCCGTGCTTATGGGGCAGACAGAGCCGGGCAGCTACATCGTCAAGGCGTTCGCTCCATCGGCAACGACCGTACCGCTACGCAAACTTTCTGCCGCCTCACCGTCCCTGGAGTTGGGTGCGGCAGTGGGACCGTACGGTCGAGACGTAAGCCATGCCGTAGTGAGGGCCCTATCCGCGACCGCCGAGGCCATCGACCACTACCGCTCCAGCGGATCGCTCACAGGTTTTGACGCTGGCGTGCGAGAGGGGGTGTCATACGAGATGGCAACCGCGATTCTCGGCATCGCCGAGCACTCGGATGGTTCGGACATCACCATTGAATGGGACACTTCTGTGCCGGGAGGATTCGAGGAACCTGTATCGCGATACGAATTCTCTGGTGGCGATGCCCCCATCCTTGAGAAGGCTGCACATCGACTGGCCACGGCCGAGGACTCTGGCTTTGTGACCGTGACCGGACGAGTTCACCTACTGGCCCGCAAGGAAGCCGATGGTCCAGGCGTCTTCGGCGTCGAGAACGTCATGGGAGGGCAACCCCGAAAGGTGCGCGTACGGCTGGCAGAAGAGGATCAGTACCACGAGGCTATTCACGCCTACGAGGAGAACATCGCCCTACAAGTCTACGGCCGACTAGAGCGTGAAGGTAATCTGCACTGGCTCTACGACGCCAGTGTTGTACGCACGGTTGGTCACTTGGATGCCTTGCTGCACGTTGAGGCGGCTATGGAACAACCGCAAATCACCCAGGGACAGATGAGCATCGACGACGCGGATTGAGGAGCGACCTGTTCATGAGGCTGGCCGCCCGGCCTGGAAGCTCGTGGAAGCTGAGCCGGGTGTGGGAAGTTGCTGTTCTTGCCGTGGATCTCCAACCCAGGCCGAGTCTGAGGGCTTCCCGAATCCGCAAGTGACACAGGGCCTATGCTGTCCTCGTGCGTGCTTCTCTCGTAGGTGCCAGTGGAGTGAACCTAGACGTCTTGGCGAGCCTCCTTGCAGACATGGATGTTCGCGACGTTTGGGTGATTAAGAACGTAGTTGGCGATGGGGTGATTTTTGATCCTGTGCCCGACGTTGTCATCGCAGCTCTAGACGCGGCGGATGCGAGTGGCTCGGCGAGCCCTCAAGAGGGCTTTAACAATTTCGACGTGATTTTGCGTATGGGTCAAGCGGTTGCGCGCGGGATTCCCAGTCTCCTCATTGTGCCGCCACCTTTGAAGCCGCCTACCTGGATCAAAGGTCTTTCGGTTGCGCTTTGCTCTCCAGAGAACCGTGCTTCGCTTACGGACCACATCTGGGCATTGACCGCAAGCGTGCCCGAGGGGCAGGCGTCGAGATTTCCGAAAGAAAATTACACTCCGATCGACGCGGAGATGTACCTTTCCAGGCTTCAGGCGCTGGAGCAGGCATACCGAGAACCTTTGCCTCTCAGTCCTGGTGTGCCGGGTAGCCAGTACCTGCGAGTCTATGCGCAATTCGAGAGTTTGATTTCAGAGTTGCTGGTTTCGGCCGGTGCGGCATTGGCGGAACCCCCGGAGGGGGCGCACCCGAACGACTACGCCGACTTCGCTTTCGTTCCGTCGAGCGGTTCATCTGTTGTCGTGCTTGCAGAGTGCAAGTTGGTGTCTCGAAAAAGGCGGCTATCAGAGGACGAAGCTGCCCTGCATCAAAAAGTTACGGCAACCCACTCGCAGCTCGGACTTCTTATCTATCACCCCGTTGACGGGGTGGATCCCTTCCCAGCTCGGCGTTCGACGGCTCTCGTTGAGAGGATTTCGGCAACAGAGCTGATTAGGCGGCTCGGAGAGAGATCGCTTCAAGGGGTAATCTCTGACGCCGTTGCGCAAGCGGCGGCGAGGTAGTGAGATGGCAGTCTACTCGAAAGAGGAGATCTCTCGGCTTGCAGCTGTGGGCAAAGATAAATCGCTCACCACGAAAGAGCGCGGAGACGCCCTGGAGTCCTTGTTTCGCTACTTGCTTGAAGAGATTCCCGGTGTGCTCACCCGAAGCAATGGGATTGATCCCTTTCGAGGATCTGAGATTGACATATCTGTTGCGAACGCCCAAACGGCTATGTGGATGAAAGTGGTCCCATCTCTTTTCCTGGTTGAGTGCAAGAACTGGGATAATCCGGTGGACGCCAAGGCGGTTGGGGCTTTCATTCTGAAGTTGCGTGAAAAGGGTGTAAGTATGGGGATCATGGTTGCCGCAAACGGGATTACTGGCGATCAGAATGAACTGACTGCTGCATACATGAAGATCAACATGGCGCAGCAGGAGGGGCAGCGTGTAATTGTTGTGACTCTCGATGACATTGTGGCTCTGAAGAATGTTGAGCAGTTTTCAAAGCTGCTCTGTGAGCGCATCTTGGAGTGTGTAGCCGCAGGGCGTTTTTAGATTAGCTGCCATTTTCAAGGAAATCTTGTCGCTCTCGCGTGGTAGTGACCTTCATCTGTTCGTCGACACGTGCACTGTGCCAGATCACGCCTTCGAACTTCTCGTAGGCGGGGGTCCATGCGCGGATGAGGACGGATTTGACATGGTTGTGGAATAACAGATTCCGTCCCGCGTTGCGGCGGGTGCGGTTGAACCACAGGGCACTTTTGTCGTGGCGTTGTTCGCGGCCTCGGTGGCGGTCGGGGAGCCGGCCGTGTGTGCGGCCCGGCTTGTAGGTCACGAGGGGGTTGGAGGGCGGCCGCCAGGCGTCCGTGTCCGCCCAGTGGGCGATGGCGTCGCTGTGCTTGTGGTCGTCCTTGTAGGGGTAGTCGATGCGTCGGTTGATCTCCCGGTAGAAGCGCTCGCGCTCGGCGGTTGTGCCGCTCGCGAGACGGCGCCAGTAAGGCGAGGCAAGGAGGGCGGCGACGCTGACGGCTTCGGGATAGACGGCGGCGAACAGCCGGGAGGTGCTGTACGATTTTTTGGCCGTCTCGGGCGGGATGAGGAAATGAGCGCGTTCAGCCCATGTGTGCTCGACGCGGCAGGGGTTTGTCATGGGTTCGCCGTCGGTCCAGATGTGCCCGCAGAAGGTGAAGGCGGTCAGCAGCGCGTCGTAGGTGGCGGCCCAGCCGTGCCGGTGCAGGATGCGCAGGTGCCTGCGCTGGGCGTCGGCAATTTCCGGCAGGTCGGCAAGGTTGACGGAGGGCTGGTCGGCGTCGGGCGGGCCGATCCAGACGTCGTGGCGGGTGCAGACGTAGCGGTGGTGCGGCAGGAGTCTGGTCACCTTGCCGCCGATGTGTTTGGTGTCGCAGTGGTGGCAGCCGGGCTGCGGCTGGTGGCGGAACATGGTCCAGTCGGGCTGCGGGTCGCGCAGTTCGGGCAGGGCTCCGGCGAGGGCGTGGACGCTCCGGCCGGTGAGGGCGGCGAGCCGTTCGGGGACGACGACACGGCGCATGCCTCCAGAGGCTTCGCGTTCGGTGACACGCAACCAGACGGCGTTGATGTCGAGGCCGTGGAGGGTGGCCAGCCGGCTGATGTAGGAGGCGGCGATCTCGTGCTGCGCGGGCGGGATGGGGTCGGGCAGACGGGCGAGCATCACGCGACGCGCCTCCGGCGCGTTCGGGGCCGTTCGGGAGCGGTGAGGGCCTCGGAGCGTTCGGCGGCGAAGTCGACCGGGACCCCCTCCAGGAGGTCCTCGGTGATGCCCTCGCTGCCGTCCTCGATGGCGAGCACGGCGGCGCCTCGGACGAGCTGTGACAAGCTGCCGATCATGCCGCCCGAGCGGTGGTAGAGGTACTCGCTCAGGCCGGTCAGCGTTCCGGGCTGGTGGTGGTGCAGCCGGAGCATGGCCTCCAGGGTGCCGACCAGGGACTGCCAGGCCTCCCGGTCCGCTCCCGGGGCGTAGGAAAACGGGGCGGCGGGGATGACGGCGAACCGCCCGGCGATCTGGCGGCCGCGGGTGCCGGCGAACAGGCCCTGGTCCTCGACGTCGATGCCCGCGTAGGCGAAAGTGGCGGGCAGTCGTTCGGCGAAGTACTTCAGCTGGTCGGAGGCTTCGGCGCCGGTGCGGGTGGCGAGGTTCAGGTTGTGGAGCTCGTCGACTTTACCGACCGCGGGAGCTCGGATACCGGCTCTGAACTGCGATGATGCATAGCTTACATGTCTTCGACGGTGGATCAGCGCCGATGCTGTCGCTCGTTGGTGTGGTTCGTCGGGGCGGGTTGGATGATGCGGCTGCCGAATGTCGGTTGGTGCTGGCGTCAGCGGTCTGCTGAGCGTTCAGAGTCTGCCGGGATTGACGGCTTGCTTGCGTCGAGGCTGTCGGCTGTGATGCGGCGCGGGATCAGCAGTGCGACGGCCGCCGCGATGGCGACGGACAGGGCAGCCAGGTCCGCAGTGATGCCGATACCCGCCTGTTGTCCGAGGGCTGCGCCGCCGAGCATGCCTGCCAGAGTGGCTGCTGCCTGGAGCACGCCGTAGGCGGAACTGACTCGGCCGAGAAGGGCGTTGGGGGTGCGGCGGGCGAGGTAGGTGTCGACGGTGACCAGGAAGCAAACACCCGGCGGCCCGATGAGGATGAACAAAATGAGGGCCCAGGCGGCGTCGTGAGTGTTAAAGGTGACGGCGAACACCGCGCTCAGGCTGGCCAGGCTGCTGATCACGACAGTGCGGTCGGAGAGACGTGAGGCGACGGCCCGGCTGAGCGGGGCTCCGGTCAGGTAGCCGACGCCCAGCGCGGCGAACAGCAGGCCCAGCGTGCCGGCTCCAGCGTGCAGGACGGCGCCGGTGTAGGGCACGAGCAGAGCAGTCAGGGCTGCGTTGCCCAGGAAGAATACCGAGGCTGTGGCGAGCACGGCGGGGAGTCCCGGAGCCGTGCGGAGGTGAGTTGCGCCGGCTCGCAGGTCGCTCGCGAACCGCCGTAGCACGGTGCCCTTGCGGCGTTGTTGAGAGGCCGGTTCGGGGCGGTGGCGGATCGCGATGATCAGGATGGCGGAGGCGAGGTAGCTGGCGGCGTCGAGAGCCACGACCGGAACGAAGCCGGCCACTGCGTAAAGGGCGCCTCCGAGCGGGCCGCCGACCAGTCGGACGGTGCCGGAGACCAGTGCCGCCAGTGAGTTCGCCGCAGCTAGTTGCGGACCGCGCCCGACCAGCGCCGGGATCAGGGCTTGCCGGGCGGGTCCGAAGAACTGGCCGAGACTTGCCTCGCCGATCAGCGCGACATAGATGAGCCAGACCTGGTCTGGGTGGTGGACGAGGAGCATGAGCGCGACGGTCGCGGCC
The DNA here is from genome assembly GCF_053601275.1 of Streptomyces sp. NPDC004752. Classification (NCBI taxonomy): domain Bacteria; kingdom Bacillati; phylum Actinomycetota; class Actinomycetes; order Kitasatosporales; family Streptomycetaceae; genus Streptomyces; species Streptomyces sp. NPDC004752. The sequence continues at coordinate 11,535 of NZ_JBSGBN010000199.1, forward strand.
CGTAACAGGTCGATGGCGAGCATCGTGCGGCGCCGGTCCCATCGGTCGGCGAACACTCCTGCCGCCGGTCCGAGAAGGAGTGCGGGCAGGGTCTCGGCCGCCAGTGCCAGCCCAGTGGCCAGCGTTGATCCCGTCAGGCGGAGCACGAAATATGGTGCGGCGACCAGCAGTAACCAGTCTCCAAGGCTGGACAGGAGCTCTGCGCTTGCCACCAGGCGGTAGTCGCGCACTCGCAGGACATCGAACATGGCAGTCCCCTCGTCCGTGTGCTCCGGCATCGGTCGCTGCTGCGAACGAGTGGGCTCGGTCTCGGCAGCCGCCCCTGTTAGCACTCTCCATGCGAGAGTGCTAACAGGTGAGTATCAGCCCTCATCGCGGTCACGCAAGAGATCGCCGTTCTTGGGTGTGCCTGTGTGGCGGGAAAGCCCCGTCTGTGGCTGGCTTCACGGGGTTGTGGCCTGCGGATCGGCGATCTGGGTTTCGAGGTCGGCGATGCGCCGGTCCTGGAAGCGGATGTTGGACCGGGCGGCCTTGAGTCGCTCGTCGAGGGTGCGGTTGTCGGCCGTCAGTTGGCGGACCCGCTGCTTGAGGGTGGTGTTCTCGGCGGTGATCCGATGGATGGCCTCCTCGGTCCACTCGGCTTCCAAGTCGCGGATCTGGCCCAGGAGTTCGCCTATGCGGGTGCGCTGGGTGAGGATCTCGGTGCGGGCGGCCTTGAGGGCGTCCTCGGCGTTCAGTGCACGTTCGCGCCAGGTCGCTTCGCGTTCGTCGTCCTGCTGGGCGAGCATCCGGGACCGGTGTTCGCCGGCCTCGGCCATCGCGGAGGCGACGGCGGCTCTGGCCTCGGGGTTGTCATAGAGGAAGGTGCGGGAGACGTCCGCGCGGCGGGCGACGGCGGCGACGCTGACCTGGGCTTTCTCGCGTCGGATTCGGGCGATGGACTCGTGGACCCGCTGGAGGGCGGTTTCGGTTCTGCGGCGGCGGGCCGCCAGGGCCGCGGCGGTGCGGGGCTCGGGGACGGTGTTCATGCGACGTCCTGTTCGGGGTCGGTGTCCTCGGGGCTTGACCCGGGATCGTGGACACCGGTTGTTATGCGGCAGTGGTCAGAGTAACTGATCGTTGTTCGAAGGCGTTCGGGCTCATCTGGCCGAT
>NZ_JBSGBN010000200.1:0-12617 GCF_053601275.1 Streptomyces sp. NPDC004752
GGCGAGTACTTCGACGTCCCCAACGGGAACTCCTGTTCTTCGGATCCTCACGATCCAATGATCAGGGTGTCCCCGATCAAGGGCTAACCCCCGTTGTTCGTCGGCGTTGTCACGCAGTTACGCACTCACCCTCGCTGCCCTTGCGGTGTGGGAAACACCGGTGCGGGAGTGCTGACGGCTGTCCTACGATCAGTCTGCCTGCGTCGGCCGGCGCGCTGTAGACCCGCAGCACCGGTCCGTTGTGGAGGGGGCCAGCCCGTTCGAGCCGGGCCAGGTGGGCTGACATCTGCTGAGCGGTTCGGTACGGGGTTCGTCTATGCCTCAGGGTGGGGCCATGGAACGGGAACAGCTCGAACGGCTGCTGGGTGATGGCGACGACGCGTCGTCGGCAGCTCTCGCTGCACTCCGCGCCGACGCTTCATACGTCGTCTGGGACGGAACGACCTCACCCAAGTCACTCGCGACGGTCTACGGGCGCCGACTCCGTCACACCATTCGGAGGGGTATCGAGACCTCCGGCTTGGCCCGGGCTGTGCAACGTCTCGACTTATACAGCCAACCGGTTCGACTGGGGCAGATCAGGACTGCCGACGGATCGTGGATCTTCATGCTGTTTCTCGACGCGGACGGCAGGACGCTGGTGGCGTGCACCGGCGTACGGCAATCCCAACCAGGCTCGGCACGACCAGACACCTGCTGAACCCGCGTACGGCCAACACGCTTTCCAACTGTGGTGGTGGTCCCGGGAACCTCGGACGGGGCCGTTCACCTGCGTTCATGCGCGGCCGGGCGTCTGGTTGGCTACCGTCCCGGGTCTCGTCTGAACGGCCGTGAACGGCGCTGAATGAGACGGAAACTGAGACGGACGGCGGGGCCAGGCTCGCTAGCATCTTCGCTGTTGAAGGGGGAGCCATGGCGCTGGTCCACAAGGGATCACGACGGATCGTTGTCGACGGCACGGTCTACCACTGGCGGCTGCGAGGCAGGCCGACGTACTTCCAGGGTCTGGCCTGGTCGCCGTGCACGTTCGCGGTCGAGCATGCGGACACCCCGGGCATGACGCTCGTAGTCACCACCGACCAGCCGCATCCGAGCAACTGGATCGGTCGCGAGGCTGAGCCTGTGCTGCCGTCAGGTGTTGCTGAGGCTGTTCGGCTTGCTCTGCTTGAGGGGTGGACTCCGACGGCTCAGGGCTCCGTGTTGCACCTCGACCTGTCTGCCGGCTTCATGCCTTCACACTGAGCACGGGGTCTGGGGTGCCTGTACCTCAGCCGACGACAGTCAGCCACGACGGTGGGTGCGCTGACTGATCAGGCGCGCGTGTGCCTCGCTGTACTCCCACCGGCCTCAGCCACGCTGCTGTGGGTGTCGTCGAACAGAGCAAGCTGTGACGGCAGGACCGGATCCCCCCAACAGTGGTGGTCAGCCGGTGATCACAGCTTCAGGGACTCCAGCTTGGGACTTAGGTGATCTAGGTCGAGTTGGGCTGCTGACCTGCGGCGGAGTGTCGACGATTCTCGGCTTTACGCTGACGTGCTGCCCACTGTCCCCATGGCTCCTCTCACGATCTGGCATGACCACACCTGCGCCGGCTCTGGCTCCGAACCGGTCAGCCGTGTCCGCCACCTTCCAGACTGGCGTGTGCGTCGGCGCGCTGCTCTCGCAGGGGACAGACAGAGGACGTGGACGCTACGTCCACGTTGGGGATGCCATCGCACAGGAGAGTGATAGCTGGGTACGCATGGTTCCCCCGTGGGCATCTCATCCGTAGATTGGGGAAGTGGTGTGGCCTGCGGTCTCTAGGCGGGCATCACATGACACCGCGGGGGCGGGGGATGGGGGACAGGTGTCCGATCTGTTCAGGATTGTTTCGGACAGGACCGTTGGCGAACACAGGTACGTCCACGTCGTCCCGGCAGATCCGGAATCGTTCGTGCGCACCGTTGCCCCGCTTGTAACTGCGCATTACTTCGATGAAGTCGACGCTAGAGCGCGCTTCCTGCGCTCTGCCCGAGAGCTGACGATGTTCAGTGGCGAGTCCTTTGAAATCACTGACGAAGATGTCCAGCTAGCTCTCACCGAAGAGCGGGACGCAGTTTTGCCCGCTGCATGGAAGGGGGACAGAGGCAAGCAATTCGATGTCCAAAGGAGTGAGTTCGGTGAAATCCTGGCTGCAGAAGCTCTAAAGCAAGTATTCGGCACCGTCATACCCGCCTCCAGGATCAAGCACAAGGAGATCCCTGATCAACAGACTCGCGGTGCCGACGTAATTGGATTAGAGAATGAGCAGCAGCAGATTGTCACCCTCATCCTTGGCGAAGTGAAGGGATCTCAGGACCGCAAAACACCCCCTGGTGTTGTGTCAGGAATGGAGGAGAAACTTGCCGAACTAGTCGGATCGCGGCGGGCGCTTCTGCAGGAGCTGTGTTGGTTGCGTGATCACGCCGAAGATTCTTACGTTGGAGTCTGCTCGCGTATTCATACCGCGTTCATCCTTAAAAGAGATCAACCAGAAGTCGTGTTGGCTCCACTTCTGGTTCGAACGACTGAAACGCATCACGAAGATGACCCGGGAAAATTCAAAACTGACCCAAATTCGTTCGGGCATTCAATTAGATGGGTTAGTATAGTAGTTGAGGGTGATCTCTTCGACATAGCCCAGGATGTTTACCGATTGGCCAGAGAGGGGGCGGCGTAGATGGATCGCAATCAAGTCTTTGTTGATGCCTTTCTGAGTGGAGGCGGAGACGATGTAATCGGTTCATCACGGTTGTCTTATCTGGCCCAGTTCCTGGATGCTGATACTCAGGAAACCGATGAACTGGACTCCGAGTCCGTCGATGAGATCGCGTGGTCGTTTGAATCTCTAGCCGTCACCGCAGCACGCTCTGATCAAGACGAAAGTCGAGTCGCTGACTTCGCCCGCCGAGCGTTCCATCTTCGTGCAGCTAGGTGGTCAACAAGTACTAGCGTTTCATTGTATGAACTCTGGATGCTCATTGTGTCTGGAACTTTGGCACAGAGGCAGCCCGAGTTGCGGCTTCTTCTAAGCGGAGATACTTTCCGCGTAGCCACTGGGCGAGAGGAGCATCAGGATTGGAGTGAGCAAGTTTGGGCTAGTTCCGTCACGGCACTCGGAATGCTGGCCCGAAAGAGTCGCTCCTGGGAAGATGTAGATGAAGGGATCCAGCATCTCACGCGACTTTCAAGCCTGCAGAGAGAAGCTGAATCTAGAATCTTTGGTGCAGCAAGTATTGAGGATTGGCGCGAAGATAAAGAGAAGTGCAAGTTGCTTGGGTTGTACCATATTGGTGAAGCCCTAGTAGTACTGGGTAGATATCTCCGGACGGGTGATCCAGAAGGTGTGCTAGTTACATTGCAGAGGCATGCAGAAAACGCGCGTCTGCTACTTGGATCCAGTGGTGATATTGAGCTAGAGCGCGTGGGTGAGTCCGTCGAGCCCCTGACTACTGCGATGGCTAAGGCTTCAATTTGGTATAACACCTCTAGGCTCTCCTCGGCAGCACGAGAATTTGCTCAGCAGATCGCTTCGAATGATCAACAAAGTCCTGTGTCGGAGTTGTGGTGGTCTCAAAGGGAAGCACTATCGCAAAGTTTGCTTGACCCGTTTAAGACCGCCATTAGTGTACAAATGCCGACTAGTGCAGGAAAAACTCTTCTGGCGGAATTCTCGATTGTTCAAAACATTGCCCTTAATCCTGGTTCTGTCGTTGCATACCTAGTCCCAACCAGGGCCTTGGTCAATCAGATGACCCGTCGGCTTCGGAGAGATCTTTCAGGTGCTAGGTCAGATGGCACAGACATCTCGGTAGAGGCCGCTGCCCCTGTCTTTGAGTTGGACCCCACTGAAAGTCGGCTTCTAAGCCTGCGCCCAGATGTTCTCGTAACAACGCCCGAAAAACTTGATCTACTTGTCAAGTCGGGGCACCCAAGCATCCGTGACCTTGCGCTGGTCGTTGTTGATGAAGCGCACCATATTGCTGATGAAACCCGAGGGCCACGCCTGGAGTTGCTTCTAGCCACGCTGAAAAGGGAGAAGGGTCGGCGCTGCCGGTTCTTGTTGCTGACCCCATTCTTGCCAAATGCTTCTGATCTGGCTAAATGGCTTGGCGCTGGTGAAGGTGCCGCTATCGAACTGAATTGGAAGCCGAGCGAGCAGATCCGTGCACTTGGACATTGGGATCGCAACCGAAAAGAGAAGGCGTATCATGATGCTTTAACGCTGCTTCCATCCGCGACACAGCCGTCTAACTGGGATGGTGTCGTAATGGACCTGGGTCCAGCTGCGGTGCATCGTGAAACTCGCCAGCGGGAGGCGATGTCTGCCTCCCTTGCCATCTCAATGAGCGAACGCGCAGGAGGTGCACTTATTCTCACTGGCGGCCCAGGAAAAGCGGAAAAGCGTGCTTCGCAAGTCGCTGAGAGCCTGCCTAGGCTGGCACCGGACGAGTGCCCAGATCCGCAACTGCTAGCTGCTGCGATTGATTACATTAAGAATGAGCTGGGCGAGAATTATCCATTGGTCGAAACTCTGCGCTCAGGGGTTGCATTCCATCATGCAGGCCTGCCTCCTGAGGTTCGTAGTCTTGTGGAGGTGTTGCTGGACAAGGGGTGCATTCGCATTGTAGCGGGCACTTCGACCCTGGCGCAGGGCGTTGATTTCCCACTATCTTCGGTGATTATAGAGACTCTTAAGGTGCCGCAAGGTCGCGGTGAGAAGTACCGTCCACTCCGATATTCAGAGTTCTGGAATATCGCTGGTCGGGCAGGTCGCGCTCTGAGAGATCGAGTAGGGGTAGTTATCTACCCATCGACAGGAAAGCCTCAGGATGAAGAGTTTCGCAATTATCTTGAAGGTGAAGCGGTCGAGGTTGTTTCGGCTCTCCTCAAGGCAATTAGCCTACTCGATGAGCGGCGTCCTGAATATAACCTTCGACTTGTGCGAGGAAATCCGCAAATTAGTCATTTCTTCCAGTATCTCGCGCATGCCCTCAAGGTTGGTGGGTTTGAGTCTGCGAGTGCCGAGGTGGAAGAGATCTTGCGGTCGTCTCTGGTGTTCTATGGCTTGCAGTCGACAGATCGGGAGGTTGCTGAACGCCTAGTGGCATGGTCTCGCGGTTTCATGGAAGAGTTCCGCGCGAACTCCTTCCTTGGTGTGGCTGATACGACAGGACTCTCATTGCCGAGTGTCGGACTTCTATCGGCGTCTTCCCCGCGAGTATTCAAGGAACCAGAATTCTGGGCTCCCGAGAATCTTTTCGGAGATAGCCTGAACCCTCTCATGCAAGTGATTGAGGTTCTCGCTGAGGTTCCCGAGATGTCGTTGTCTCCCACCGATGAAGCAGGTGGGTTGGATACGCGGAGAGTCGCTGGCGTTCTCCATGACTGGGTATCAGGGAAAACGCTTCCGGAGATTGCAGACAACTGGTTTTCTCATGTGGATAAACCTCTCACAAAGGCGGGACGATATCTATTCCGCGAAGTATCCGGGTATCTTCCTTGGGGGATCGGTGCTTTGCAATTGATTGAACTTTCCGGTAGGGACCCTGAAGCGACTTCTTCTGCGTTCCATGTCCCGGCCATGTCGTTCTATGGCGTAAACACTATTGATGCACTACCACTGCGCATGGTTGGTGTGCCCAGGGCGGCGGCGAAGAAATTTGGGGCCCAGGCACCGCGTTTCGCTTCCTTCCAAGAAGCGAGAGCATGGGTTGCAGCACAGTCCCCGGAAGCATGGGCTAATGCCTCAACAAGGAATTTCTCGACGGACACGCTGAAGATCGTCTGGGAGGCGGTGGGAGGTTCCACCGCCTGATCGATGGTGCAGTGCCACGTTCATGCATCAGGAGAAGCGTCGCCGCAGGCTGCGAGGTATTCCTCCTCTGGCGTCAGGTGGCTGCTCGCTGTGAGTGCGGCCCGGGGGCCGGGCCGCGCGCGGGGAGCGGAGCGAGCCGCCTTGAACCCGTAAAGAATGTTGTTACTCAGGTGGCATTTGGGATGTGCCAGAGTGGGGCCGTGTACTGCTCCGGTCGGCTGTTGATGAGCAATCGGTGCAGGTCATCGCGCTGTGAGCCGTTGAGGTTCAGGGCCTCGGTCAGGTGGCGGAACGTCGTGTGAGTGACTCCGCGGCTTCGGGCCTCTGCCTCGAATCCGGTGAGCTGCGGGAGTACCGACCCGGCGTCGAATTTCGACGGCCGTTGCTCCTGGAGCCATAGAGCCTTGTTGCGCTCGTAGTCGATCTCGGAGAAGCCGCAGACCTCGCGACTCAGGGCCTCCACCTGGTCCATGGCGGTGGTCGACATGACGGCGCGTGCCAGCTCGTTGCGGCTGAGGGCCTCGTCAAGATCGACCTCGTGGACCTTCGGGCTCTCGTCGGTGAGGGGGATGGGAAGGCCGGCGTCTCGGATTTCGCACGTGCCGCGTACGCCTCGCGCTGTAGCAGCGAGCATCCCGGTTGCCTCAGAAGGGTGCCACTCCAGGACCGAGGTGACCGGCTCGGTGTCCTTCGCCGTCAGGGTGTGGACGAGTGGGCCGAGCATGCTTCGCAGGTCCTCGTGTGACAGCTCGCCGTCCAGGCCGGGGCCTGCGACCAATAGGCGGATGGAGGCGTTCACTTGGCCGCATGCTGCCAGTGTCAGGGAGTCCGCGAGTGGGCTCTTCAGCGTTGGTTCGTCGCCTCGGGCCAACACGTCGCCGCCGACGTCCAGGAGATCGATCGAGGTCGGCCGTAGGTGAGTGACCAGGTCTTCGAGTTGGCGCGTGACTCCCTCGGCGCCGTGACTCGGGTCAATCAGTGCGAACGTGTGCGGGAGCTCTGCCGCAAGGCGGGGAAGCGTGGAGCCTGCCGGTGCGATTGGGCGGGCTTCCGCCGGCACCTTCCATACGGTCGGGGTGAGCGGTTCGAGGCCGGTGAAGTCGTCGGTTCCTCGGGGGCCTGGTAGCGGGTCGATCAGCAAGCGGTCCCACGCGTACGTAAGGATCACCGCCTGGTCCTCGTCGCCGTACAGGGCGGCGTGAAGCATTGCGGCGGCGACTGCGTCGCCCCCTCCTCCTGCTGCGACGATCAACCGCGTCATGGGCTCAAGCCTATGGGGTGGGTCCTTGACCACTCACCCTATAGTGGCTAGAGGCTATAGCCACTTGGACGAGGAGGGGACATGCCTCAGATCGAGGAGACGCAGCCGAAGTATCTCCAGATCGCTCACTTCATCCGTGATCAGATCCTGCGGGGTGATCTGCGGCCGGGGGACGAGGTTCCTTCCGAGCGGCAGTTGGCGGCTGACTGGAAGGTGTCCCGGCCTACGGCGGCGCGGTCGTTGGAGGCGCTGAGCCATCAAGGGCTTGTCGAGAAGCGGCAGGGTTCTGGGACGTATGTGCGGAGCCTCGAAGTGAACCGGCGGGCACGAGAGTTGTACGGGCGGGCTCGGCAAACCGGGAAGATCTACACGCCCGGTGAGTACGCGGTGATCACGTCGGCCGGGTGGCTGGACGCGCCTGATCATGTTGCTGAGGCGTTGGGCCTGGTGAAGGACCGGCGGGCCGTGCATCGCCGACGGGTGACCAATAACCAGGACGGACCCATCACGCTGTCTACCTCGTGGTTCGCGCCCGAGATCGGACAGCGGGCGCCCAAGCTCCTGGAGCCGGAGCGGATCCAAGAGGGAACCCTGATGTACGTCGAGACCATGACGGGGCGGCAGGGGAGTTACGCGGAAGACCGCATGTGTGCCCGCGAGGCGACCGAGGAGGAGGCGGCAGACCTCCAGCTTGATGCTGAGTCCGCTGTGTTGATCGTGCATCACGTCGTCTTCGACCTCCAGGACCGGCCGTTGGAGTTCGCCGAAGCCACCTACCCGCCGCACCGCTGGGCCTTCGAACAGGGGTATCCGCTCACCTGATGGTTCGTCACTTCGGCGAACGGCTTGCGCGCTGCGAGTGGCTAATGCCACTATCCAGTAAGTGGCTAAGGCCACTTGATCGTAAGGGGGTACGGAGTGACGAGTCAGCGGCCGGACCAGGGAGCGCACTTACCTTGCCGGAGTTGTCGGGGGCGCGGCTGGAAGCGTGTCGGCTCGCGTACGTCCCTGGCGCTCGCTGCTGCCGCTGACCGCACCCGTGCCACATGGAAGCGGCGCTGTCTCGACTGCGACGGCAGCGGCAAGGAGTGAGCGCGAATGGTGGCTTACACGATCGACCGCTATCCCTCTGAGGACTCACCGCGGCTCGGGGCGATGACCCTGCACCCGGCGCCGGAGTCCGTTCCTCGGGCTCGGCGCTGGTTCCGGAAGTTCATCGCCCCGTACAACCCGGCCTGCTCGGTCGAGGACTGCGCGCTGATGATCTCGGAGCTGGTGACCAACGCCATCCGCTACGGGCAGGCTGATGACCCGTGGCTTGTGCGGGTGGAGTGGTTCAGGGATGACACCTCGCTTCGGGTCGAGGTGCACAACCCTGGCTTCCCTGCGAACGTGCGACTGCGGCGCCCTGACGCCAATGACGCGCATGGCCGCGGGCTGCTGCTGGTCGACTCGATCGCCGAGTCTTGGTCTTCCGGGCCGAGTCGCTTCGGCGGCACGGTGGTTTCCTTTGTCGTCGCCGATGCCTGGCCGTCGTGAGGGCGACTTCGCCGCCGTGACATGACGTCGAGGCGCTCAAGGTCAAGGTCCGCGCGGGCGGGGGGCCGGACGGCCTGGTCTTCCTCGGCGTGAAAGGCGCGGCCTTCCGCCGCAGCATGTTCGGCTGCAAGTGGCGCAAGGCCCGTACGCAGAGTGGCGCAAGGCCCGTACTGCCGTCGGCGTCCCCGAGGGCTTCCGGTTCTACGACCCCCACCACACCGGACACACCCTCTCCACCCGGTCCGGCGCCACGCTCAAGGACACGATGGTCCGAGCCGGCCAGTCCTCCGAGAAAGCCGCGCTGATCTACGAGCACTCCGACGACGACCGACAGCAGGATGTTGCGGCTGGCCTCGACGCCACCGCCCGCAAGGCATGGCAGGAAGCTGTGGCCGTGCCAGAACAGGAAACAGCGGACCCCGCCGATCACGGTTCTGGCGCGCGACGAGTGATCGCCACGCACAACAACAAGGCCCAGGTCCCTGACCTGGGCCTTAAGCATGGAGCGGGTGACGAGAATCGAACTCGCGCTCTCAGCTTGGGAAGCTGATGTTCTACCATTAAACTACACCCGCGTAAGACGCCGATCCGGAGACGATCAGGGTCGGTGTCGGAACGCTCGCTCACTGTACCTCATCGCAGGCCCCCGGTGCCGACGCCGTGGGTCTGAGTGCGTTTCAGGGGGTGGGATCCGGGTGCGGGGGGCCGGAGTTGGGGCGTACGGTGGGGCGAGGGAGAGGGGCCGGGTGGGGCCGGAGTGCCGCCTGGAGAGTCGTCTCTTTGATCCCGTAATGTGGCTTTTGTCGTCAGGGTAGTCGGCCAGACGCGGCTCTTGGGGAAGGGACTCTTGAACTTGATGGAACGTACCGTCGTCCGCTGTGCCGATGGGCACGTGTTCAGCACCGCTTCGTTCCCGATGCAGCAGGCCGAGCGGCTCGGACCCGGCCGGCTCGTCCGGTGTCCGCGGTGCGCGCGGCTCCGCAGTGCGGTGCCGGTCGCGCTGGAGAAGCGGTAGGGGCGGGCAGCAGCAAGCGGTAGTGGTGAGCAGCGGTGAGTAGTGGTGAAGGGCAGTAGCGGTAGTACTAGGGGTGAGTGGGAGCTTGGGGATCTTGTGAAAGTGAGATGTGGTAGCCCGTCGTAGGGGGCTGCTGCCGACGGCGGCGCCCCGTGCTTCGTCGGTCGCCTCGTCAGCGCGCGGAGCCGTCGCGATTGTCACGGCTCCGCGCGCCGTGCGTATCCTCGGGACGTGCTTCTCTCAGACAAGGACATCCGGGCCGAGATCGACGCCGGGCGGGTACGGATCGATCCCTACGACGAATCCATGGTGCAGCCGTCGAGCATCGACGTGCGGCTGGACCGTTTCTTCCGGGTGTTCGAGAATCACCGGTACCCGCACATCGACCCCTCCGTCGAACAGGCCGATCTGACCCGGCTCGTGGAACCGGACGGCGACGAGCCGTTCATCCTGCATCCTGGGGAGTTCGTGCTCGCCAGCACGTACGAGGTCATCACGCTGCCCGACGACCTCGCCTCACGGCTGGAGGGCAAGAGTTCCCTCGGGCGGCTCGGGCTCGTCACGCACTCCACCGCGGGCTTCATCGATCCCGGGTTCTCCGGGCACGTCACGCTGGAGCTGTCCAACCTCGCCACCCTGCCGATCAAGCTCTGGCCGGGCATGAAGATCGGGCAGCTGTGCATGTTCCGGCTGACCTCGCCGGCCGAGTCCCCGTACGGCAGCGAGCGGTACGGGTCGCGGTACCAGGGGCAGCGCGGGCCCACCGCCTCCCGGTCCTACCTCAACTTCCACCGGACGCAGGTGTGAGCGACGTGACCGACATACGCGAGAACCTGACCTATGAGCGGTTCGGCGTCGCCGTGCGCGAGCTGGCGCAGACCATCGCCGACGACGGGTACGAGCCGGACATCGTGCTCAGCATCGCGCGGGGCGGGGTGTTCGTCGCGGGCGGGCTCGCCTACGCCCTCGACTGCAAGAACCTCCACCTCGTGAATGTGGAGTTCTACACCGGTGTGGGCACGACCCTGGAGATGCCGGTGATGCTCGCGCCCGTTCCGAACCTGATCGACTTCTCCGAGAAGAAGGTCCTGATCACCGACGACGTCGCCGACACCGGCAAGACGCTCAAGCTGGTGCGCGACTTCTGCCTGGACACGGTCGCCGAGGTGCGGTCCGCCGTGATCTACGAGAAGTCGCAGAGCCTCGTGAAGTGCGAGTACGTCTGGAAGCGCACCGACGACTGGATCAACTTCCCGTGGAGCGTCGAACAGCCTGTGGTCAGGCGGGCGGGGCAGGTGCTCGACGCCTGAGAGGGGACCGGCGGCAGGTCTTGTCCGGTCGGCGGCTTCGCGGGCCGGTCATGCGGAAGGGCCCCGGCGGCTGGTGTCTGCCTGGGGCCCCTCGGGGGTGTGGTGGTGGGTTAGAACGTGCCCAGTTTCACGATCGACAGCAGGGCGATCAGCTGGATCGCAGACGCGCCCAGGGCCTTCGGCCACGGCAGATCGTGCGAGCGGCTGACCATCAGGGTGAGCAGGGCGCCGGCCGCTATCCAGGTGGCCCAGCCGAGGAGTTGGACGAAGCCCGCGTCGCCGCCGAAGAACATGGCGACGACCAGGCGGGGCGCGTCCGTGAGGGACATGATCAGCATGGACAGGCCCACCGTGGGCTGCCAGGCGCCGTCGCCGCCGAGCTGGCGGGCCAGGGTGTGGGTGACCACGCCCAGGACGAAGGCGCTGAGCACCATCGCGACGGCGGTGATCAGGACGATCGGGACGGCGTTGGAGAGCGTCGCGTTGATCGCCTCCTCGCGGGCCCCGTCGAAGCCGAAGACGGCGAGGAGGCCGTAGAGGAACGTCACGATGAGGGCCGGGCCCCACATCGTGTAGTCCCGCATCTGCAGGAAGGTCTGGTTGGGCGCGAGGACGATGCCGCGCAGCAGGTCCTTCCAGCGCAGGCGCGGGCCGATCGGACCGGCCGGGGCCGAGCCCGCCTGGTAGGTCCCGCCCTGCTGGTACGGGTCCTCGTCGATCGAGAACGCCTGGGTGTGGCCCGGCTGATTGGCCGCGTACGGGTCGGGGCCGCCCTGCGGGTGGCCGCCCTGGTGGCCGTAGCCGTCGCCGAAGTACTCCGGTCCGTCGCCGCCCTGGCCGGGGTGTCCGCCGCCCGTCTGCCGCCACTGGCCGCCGTCGTCGTACCGCGGCCGCTGCTGCGGGTGCGGCTGCGGTGCGGGGGGATAGCCGTACGACGGTCCCTGTCGGCCGTACGGCTGCCCCTGCCCCTGCCGGCCGCGCGCCGGGCCCTGCGGGGCCTGCTGTCCGTACGGGGGGTTCTGCGGGCGCGCTTGCGGGGCCCGGTTGTCCCGGCCGCCGCGTCCGATCCTGAATCCAGCCACGTCATCGAACGTACCTGGTCCTGCGGAATGGCGTGCGGGGCCCGGGGGTTCGGACCCGGCTTTGCGGCCGAGCTGTGACATCCCCTAGGGGACCCCTGGGGAGGGGCGTAGGGGAGGCATAGGGGAGAGGCGTAGGAGAGGGGCGGGTGCGGCGCGGGGGGTACGGCACGGGGGCGGGATGTGGGGTGGGTTACCGGACCAGGGACTCCGAGGTGGAGGAAGTGACCGTCGGCCGTGGGGCGACGGTGACCGTGTTCCCGGCCGCGAGGCCCGCCGGGCCGCCGGGCCGCCCGGCCGCCGGGACGAGCCGCGGCCGGGAGCCGCCGGGGACGAGGTCGTCGTGACCGTCGCCGTCGAAGTCGGCGGTGTCGGCGGTGTCGAGCAGGGAGCCGGTGGCGGCCAGGGGTGCCGCCGCCGGGTCACTTCACCGGTTCCGGCTCCGGCGCGTCTTCCGGCTCCGGCTCGCCCGCCGGGTCGATCGGCGTCTTGACGGAGTCGAGGAGCAGTTGGGCGACGTCCACGACCTGGATCGTGTCTTTCGCTTTGCCTTCGTTCTTCTTGGCGTTGACGGAGT
>NZ_JBSGBN010000201.1:0-12571 GCF_053601275.1 Streptomyces sp. NPDC004752
GTTGCTGCGGCGGCAGGCGCGGGTGCGCCGACCGCGCCGGGTGGTGCTGCTGGTCGACGTGAGCGGTTCGATGGCGCCGTACGCCGACGCGCTGCTGCGGTTCGCGCACGCGGCGGCCCGGCGGGCGCCGACGGAGGTGTTCACGATCGGCACCCGGCTGACCCGGGTGACCCGCGAGCTCGCCCACCGCGACCCCGACCTGGCGATGGCGGCCCTCGCGGCGGCCGTGCCCGACTGGCGCGGCGGCACCCGGCTCGGCGAGCTGCTGCGCGAGTTCCTCGACCGCTGGGGGCAGCGCGGCATGGCGCGCGGCGCGGTCGTGGTGCTGCTCTCGGACGGCTGGGAGCGCGGCGATCCCGAACTGCTCGGGACGCAGATGCGTCGGCTGCACGCGCTGGCGCACCGGGTGGTCTGGGCCAACCCCCGCAAGGCGCGCCCCGGTTACGCGCCGCTGGCCGGGGGGATGGCGGCGGCCCTGCCGAGTGTGGACGCGTTCGTCGAGGGGCACAGTCTGGCTGCGCTGGAGCGGCTGGCGGCCGTGGTGCGCGGGGCGGCGGCACTCGATCCGGCGGGGGCCGCCGGACGGAGAGGAGCGGAGCGTGCGTGAGATTCTTCCGGCGCTGGAACGCTGGTACGCGGCCGGGGTCCCGTTCGGGCTCGCCACGGTCGTGGCGGTCAGTCGCAGCGCGCCGCGCGGGCCCGGCGCGGCCATGGCGGTCGGGCCCGACGACGAGGTCGTGGGCAGCGTGTCCGGCGGCTGTGTGGAGGGCGCGGTCTTCGACCTCGCGCAGGAGGTCGTGGCGAGCGGCGAGGCCCGGCTGGCGACCTTCGGCTACAGCGACGAGGACGCGTTCGCGGTCGGTCTCACCTGCGGCGGCGAGATCACCCTGCTGGTGCGGCCCGTGACACCGGCGGCCGATCCCGTCTTCGGCGCGGTCAGCGCGTCAGTCGCGCGCGGCGAACCCGTGACGGTGGCCACGGTGGTCGACGGGCCCGCGCCGCGCGGCGCCACGCTGGCGGTGTGGCCGGGCGCGGTGGCCGGCACGCTCGGCGCGGCCGGCCTGGACGCGGCGGTCACCGCGGACGCGCGCGGTGAACTGGCCCTCGGCGCCACCGGGTCGAGGCACTACGGACCGCACGGGGAGCGCCGCGAGGACGCGGTCACCGTGTTCCTCCACTCGTTCGCGCCGCCGCCCCGGATGCTGGTGTTCGGCGCGATCGACTACGCGGCGGCGGTGGCCCGGATCGGCGACTTCCTCGGCTACCGGGTCACCGTGTGCGACGCCCGCCCGGTCTTCGCCACGCCCAAGCGGTTCCCGGCGGCCGTGGAGGTCGTCGTGGACTGGCCGCACCGTTATCTGAGCGGCACCGACACCGACGAGCGGACGGTGATCTGCGTCCTCACCCACGATCCGAAGTTCGATGTGCCGCTGCTGGAGGAGGCGCTGCGCCGGCCGGCCGCCTACATCGGGGCGATGGGCAGCCGCCGTACCCATGACGAGCGCAGGAAGCGGCTGGCCGAGGCGGGGGTCACCGCGGACGAACTGGCCCGGCTGCGTTCGCCGCTCGGGCTGGACCTCGGGGCCCGTACGCCCGAGGAGGTCGCCGTGTCCGTCGCCGCCGAGATCGTCGCGCTGCGGTGGGGCGGCAGCGGCGTGCCCCTCACCACGACCGCCGGGGCCATCCACCCGGCGCGCGCCTGCTGAGTGCGAGGAGGAAGTCATGGAGCTGCACCACGAGTTCACCGTCCCCGTCCCGGTCGACGACGCCTGGCGCGCGCTCCTCGACATCGAGCGCATCGCGCCGTGCCTGCCGGGTGCGACGGTGCAGGAGTACGACGGCACGACGGTGACCGGCGCGGTGAAGGTCAAGGTGGGCCCGGTCACCGTGACCTACCGGGGCACCGCTGTCTTCGAGGAGAAGGACGGCACGGCGCACCGGATGGTGCTCGTGGCGAGCGGCCGGGAGACCCGGGGGCAGGGGACGGCCAGGGCCACCGTCACCGGCACGCTGAGCGGGCGGGACGGCGGCACGGCGGTGTCGGTGGACACCGATCTGACGGTGACCGGGCGGCCGGCGCAGTTCGGTCGGGGGGTGCTCGCTGAGGTCGGCGACCGGCTCGTGGGGCAGTTCGCGCAGTGCCTGGCCGAGCGGCTCGGCGAGCGCCCGCAGGCACCCGGCGAGCAGCCGGAACCGCCGACCCCGGCAGAACCGGAACCGCTGGATCTGGTCCGAGCGGCCGGTCTGCCCGTGGCCAAACGGGCGGCGGGCGCGGCGGCGGCGCTGGGCGTACTGCTGCTGGTGTACGCGGGGGTGCGCCGATGCCTGCGCTCCCGGCACCACCGCTGACCCCCCGCACGAGAGCGCCCCAAAGGGCGCGGGGAACTGCGCGCCCAGCCACAACGGCGCCGCAGCGGACCGACGACACATAGCGGCTCTCCCAGCGGAGCGTTACCGTCGGGGCAGCCGGTGGAGCGTCACGTCCGTGAGTGCGGCATCGGCGAGGGTCGCCGTGAGGTACGTGCAGTGGGGCTGACGGCGGCGGTCGGTGGGCGAGCCGGGGTTGAGCAGGCGCAGGCCGGTCGGGGCCGTGCTGTCCCAGGGGATGTGGCTGTGACCGAAGACCAGGACGTCCAGGTCGGGGAAGCGGGCTGCGCAGCGCGCCTCGCGGTTTGCGGCGGGCCCGGTCTCGTGGACGACGCCGAAGCGCAGGCCGCCGAGTTCGGCATGGGCCACTTCGGGGAGGCGGGCGCGCAGCTCGGGTCCGTCGTTGTTGCCGTACACCGCGACCAGCCGGCGGCTGTGGCCCTCCAGCAGGTCCAGGGTGGCGGTGTCGACCCAGTCGCCGGCGTGGAACACCACGTCGGCGTGCGGGAGTTCGGCGAGCAGCGGCTCCGGCAGCCGGGCGGCCCGCCGGGGCAGGTGAGTGTCGGACATCAGGAGCAGGCGCACAGGGGCAGCGTAGGGCGGCGCGCCCCGGCGGGCCGGACGGCGGGCCTCGCGGGGGCCCGCCGGTGATGTCACGCCAGTCAATCCATCAGCGAACTTGAGCAATTCGATCTAAACAGTTAGACCTGAACAGTTCGAGTTGAACAGCCGTAACTGAACAGCTGGAACTGGACAGTTTCGGCTGAACTATCTAGGGTGCTCGTCATGGCCGACATCTCCGACTCCGCCGCCCGGGCCGCGCGCGACCTGCGCGTGGTGTTCAGCCGACTGCGGCGCCGCATCCGGGAGGTCGCGCAGGACGCCGACCTCACCCCCTCCCAGGAGTCCGCGCTCACTCTGGTGGGCAAGCACGGCGCGGCCACCGCCAGCGCCCTGGCGTCCGCGGAGGGCGTGCGGCCGCAGTCGATGGCGGCCACCCTCGCCGGGCTCGACCAGCACGGTCTGATCCGCCGCGCCCCCGACCCCGACGACGGCCGCCGGCATCTGGTCACCCTCACCGACGCGGGCCGGGCCCGCGTCGCGGGCAACCGGCAGGCACGCGAGGAGTGGCTGGCCCGGGCCTTCCAGGACCGGTTCACCGAGGACGAACGCGGCACGGTCCTTGAGGCCCTGACCCTCCTGGAGCGGCTGTCGCGGCAGTGACGCCGAGGATCACCCGGAACACCCCACGCGCCACACCCCGAGCACGTCCCGAGCGCGCCCCGAAAGGACTCACCGATGGCACTCACCGCCCTCGACCCCCGCACCGCCCTCGTCGTGATCGACCTCCAGCGCGGCATCGCCGCCGCGCCCACACGGCCGTACACCGGCCCCGAGGTGGTGGCCCGCTCGGCACAGCTGGCCGACGCCTTCCGGGACCGGGACCTGCCCGTGGTCCTGGTCCGGGTCTCCTTCGCCCCGGACTGGGCGGACCGGGTCCCCGGCCGCACCGAGCACCAGGAGTCCGGCCGCGCCTACCCCGAGGGCTGGGACACGATCGTCGACGAGCTGTCCGGCCACCCGGGCGACCTCCACGTCACCAAGCACAACTGGGGCGCATTCCACGGCACCGACCTCGACCTCCAGCTGCGCCGCCGGGGCGTCACCCAGATCGTGCTGACCGGCATCGCCACCAGCATCGGCGTCGAGTCCACCGCCCGCGCCGCGTACGAGCACGGCTACCACGTCACGGTCGCCAAGGACGCCGTCGCCGACATCACGCCCGAGGCGCACACGAACAGCGTCGAGCGGATCTTCCCGCGGCTCGGTGAGACGGGCACGACGCAGGAGATCCTTCAGCTCCTGGCCAAGACCCACGGCTGACCACCCCCTGCCCCTGGCCGGTCCTCGGTGACGGGCGGTCGCCGCCCCCGCCGAAGACCGGGTCGACATTCGGCAACGCGCGCGCACCACCGGGGCGACGGTGCTAATCCGCCTCCGGTTCGGCCGCCTCCCGCTGCACCTCGGCCTCGATGTCGGTCAGCGACCGCCCCTCGTCGCGGGCGTACTCGCTCAGCGCGGTCTGCAGGTCCCGGGCCAGGTCCCGCCAGGCCCGCACGGCGGTCTCGTAGGTGTCCGCCTGAGTGGCGGTCAACTGGGCCTCGGCCGGGGGGCCGTAGGTGTCCCGCAGTTCCTGTACCTGGGCGTGGGCGGCGTCGGCCGCGCGCTGCTTGGCGACGAGCTCTTCGAAGGTGTGCGACACGGCATGGACCCTAGGCACGGCTCGTGCACCGCGCCCCCGCGACCTGCGGGCGGGGCCCGCACCGGTACCCGTGTGGCGGTCAGCCGCCGAGCAGCAACTCGGCCCACACCTGTTTGCCGCCGCCCGCCGGTACCGTCCCCCACACCGCCGACATGGCCTCCACGAGCAGGATGCCGCGGCCACCGGTGGCCTCCCAGCCGAGGCTGGTGGGTTTGACGGGGGTACGGGGCGAGGCGTCGGCGACGGCGACGCGGAACCGGTGGTTGATCAGCGTGAGGTCGAGGCGCACCTGGCCGTCGGTGTGCACGAGGGCGTTGGTGACCAGTTCGGAGACGACGAGGAGCACGGCGTCCCAGGTGTGGGCGGGCAGCCCCCAGGAGCGCAGGGTGCGCCGGGTGAAGCGGCGGGCGTGCCGCACGGCCTCGGGCACCCGCCACACGGTCCAGCTCTCGCGTCGCGGGCGTACGGCCATGCCGTCGTAGCGCATGAGCAGCAGCGCCACGTCGTCGCCGCGGTGGGCGCCGCCGAGCAGCGCGTCGGCGACCTGGCCCAGGTCGGCGGGGTCGGCGGCGGCCAGCTCGCGGGCGAGCCGGTCCAGTCCCGCGTCGATGTCCTCCTCGGCGGACTCCACCAAACCGTCGGTGGTCAACGCGAGCAGGGTGCCGGGCCGTAACCCGAGCGGGGTCATCGGGAAGTCGGCCCGGGTCACCACGCCGAGCGGGGGTCCGCCCGCCGCCTCCACCACCTCTGTGCCGCCGTCCGGGTGACGCAGCACGGGCGGCAGATGACCGGCCCGCACGCACCAGGCCGAGCCCTCCTCCATGTCGACGTCGACATAGCAGCAGGTGGCGAAGAGGTCCGTCTCCATCTCCATCAGGAGCCGGTTGGCGTGCGAGACGACCACGTCGGGCGGGTGGCCCTCGGCCGCGTAGGCGCGCAGCGCGGTGCGCATCTGGCCCATGAGGGTGGCGGCGCCCGCGTTGTGGCCCTGGACGTCGCCGATGACGAGGGCGACGTGGTTGTCGGGCAGCGGGATCACGTCGTACCAGTCGCCGCCGACCTCCAGGCCGGCGGTGGTGGGCAGATAGCGGGCGACGGCGACCGCGCCGGGCAGCCGGGGCAGTCGGCGCGGCAGCAGGGTGCGCTGCAACATGCCGACCAGCTCGTGCTCGGCGTCGAAGGCGTGGGCGCGCAGCAGGGCCTGGCCGGCCAGGCCCGCGGAGGCGGTGAGCAGGGCGCGCTCGTCGGGGCCGACGTCGTGCGGGCGGTCCCAGCCGATGAGGCAGGCGCCGGCCATCCGGCCGCCGGCGGGCAGCGGCAGCACGGCCAGGCCGCCGGGCCCGACCTCGGCGAGGGCGGGTTCCAGGGCGCTGCCCGCGGGCCAGATCTGAGCGCGGCCCTCGCGCAGGGCCGCGGCCAGGGTGGGCATGGAGCGCACCGGGGCGTCGGGCCACTCGGTGCGCCACTCGGTGCGCCACAGCTCGGGCCATGCCTCCGGTTCGGGCGGGTCGAGGAGGGTGACCACGAGCCGGTCGTTCTCCAGCTCGGCAAGGGCGATCCGATCGGCCTGGAGCGGTTTGCGCAGGGCGGCCACGACGGCCTGGCCGACGTCCTTGACGGTGCCCGCGGTGGCGAGGGACGCCGCCAGGCGCTGCACCCGGGCCACGTCGGTGACGTCGGGGCGGAGCGTGGAGACGTCCGCGACGGTGCCGACGAGCCGGGCCGGCCGGCCGTCGCCGCCGGGCAGCAGCCGACCGCGCAGCCGCAGCCACCTCGGCGGGCCGGAGGGCTGCAGGATACGGAACTCCAACTCGCGTTCGCCGAGGGACATATGGTCGGCCTCGACGACGGACATCAGCGCGGGCAGGTCCTCGGGCACGGTCAGCCCGAGCAGCGTCTCGACCTTGCCGTCGAACGTGCCCAGGCCGATGCGGAACAGCTCCAGGATCCGCTCGCCGACCTCGACCCGGCCGGTGTCCATGGCCAGGCTGAAGGCATCGGCGGGTAGCTCGCCGGTGTCCTCGGGGCAGGCCGGGGCGGGCCGGGCGATCGCGTCGGCGATCAGGGCGAGGCAGGCACGGTCCTCGGCGTCGAAGCCGCCGGGGCTCTCGGTGGCGGCGAGCAGCACGCCGT
This sequence comes from Streptomyces sp. NPDC004752, assembly GCF_053601275.1. NCBI lineage: Bacteria > Bacillati > Actinomycetota > Actinomycetes > Kitasatosporales > Streptomycetaceae > Streptomyces > Streptomyces sp. NPDC004752. The sequence continues at coordinate 6,764 of NZ_JBSGBN010000201.1, forward strand.
CGCCGTGCACCGGGAGGGCGGCCACGCAGAAGTCCGGGGACGGGGTGCGGCGTGCCTCGGGCGAGCCGGCCAGCTCGTCGGGGCCGAGCCACCGCGGGTGCCCGGTGCGATGGGCCTCGGCGGCCGGGGAGCGGCCGGGGACGGGATAGCCGTCGCGCAGTCCGTACAGCGTGCGCGGCAGTCCCGCCGACTCGGTGAGGCAGAGCAGGGTGCCGTCGTCACCGAGGGTGTACAGGCCGGCGAAGGCCGCGCCGGCGAGGACGAGGGCCTGTTCCAGGACGCGGCGGGGCCGGTCGGCGGTCCGGGGATCGGCGGTCCGGGGATCGGCGGTCCGGGGATCGGCGGCGAGCGCTTCGAGGGCGGCTTCGGCACGCTCCGTCCTCGTTCTGCGTACCGCAGCGCCCTCACTGACCACGTCCGCCATTACAGCGCTAATGAGGCGCCCGCGCAGCCCCTACGACCGTTCCGTGATGCCACACGCACCCGGTCGCCGGGCCCGGCATCCGGACCGGCATCCGGACCGGCATCCGGACCGGGAACGTCAAGGTGCCGAAGGCGGCGTCCTCCGGGCGGGGCGGTCGGGGGCATAGGGGCGGGGAAAAGTGGTACCCGGCGGTTCAACCGGTCCGGCGGTCCGGTGTTGTGGCATGCCCCCGCGGGGCGGCGTTCGCCATGCGCCGGACGCCACCACGATGCAGCCTTGACCCGTGGGATGCGCGGCGCGCCGCGCAAGGAGGTGGTCGCCGTGTCCGACGGGCGGACGCCCCCGCAGGCCGCGTCCGACGCAGGGTCCGGCCGGCCGCTGCTGTCGCTCGCGCTGGCCGCGATGATGGAGGACGTCGAGGCCCATTCCGGCGCGGTCTACCTGCTGGCCCCGGACGAGCCGGTGCTGGAGATGGCGGTGAAGGCGGGGCTGCCCCGGGCGTTCGCGGCACCGTGGGAGCGGGTCGGGCTGAGCGCGCCGATCCCGGTGGCCGATGCGGTCCGCGACGGTCGGCTGGTCTGGGTGGGCGGCGAGGAGGACATGGCGCGCCGCTACCCGTGGATCTCCGTGGTCCTCCCCTACTCCTTCGCCCTGGCCGCACTGCCCCTCGCCACGGCCGACGCCACCTACGGCGCGGTGTATGTGACCTGGCCGGCGGCACATCCGCCGGACCTGTCGGACCGGGAGCGGGAAGATCTGACGCGGTCCTGCGGCCGACTCGCGGCGCGGCTGGAGCAGATCGCGCGGGAGAACCGCCCCACACCCCCCGAACCCGACGTGCTGGCGGCGCCGGTGCCGGACGTGGCGGGCACACCGGCGACCGTCGAGGCGGCGCGGATGGTGGCCCGACTGCCTTACGGGCTCGTGTCGTTGGATCTGCACGGCCGGGTGGGCTTCGCCAACTCCGCGGCGGCCGAACTGCTCGGCGTCGCCGCCGAGGATCTGCTCGGCACCCAGCTGTGGGCCTCGGTGGCCTGGCTCAACGATCCCGGCTACGAGGACCGCTACCGGGCGGCGCTGATCAGCCAGCACATCACGTCGTTCGTGGCGCTGCGCCCGCCGGGAGACTGGCTGTCCTTCCGGCTGTACCCGAGCACGACCGGGCTGAGCGTGCGCATCGGCAGGGCCCGCGCGGTGGCGGAGATGGCGCGGCACGCGCCGCGCAACGAGAGCCCGTCCCGGCTGGTCACCATTTCGCAGATGCTGAGCCTCGCGGGCGCGCTGACCGAAGCGGTGGGTGTGCAGGACGTGGTGCAGCTCGTCGCGGACGAGATCTGCCCGGCCGTGGGCAGTCAGGCCCTCGTCCTCCTCGGGGAACAGGCCGGGCGGCTGCATGTGCTGGGGCACCGCGGATACCCGGACCCGCACATCGTCGAGCGGTTCGACGGCGTGTCACTGACGGAACGCACCCCCGGCACACACGTCCTGCGCAGCGGGGTGCCGGCCTTCTTCGAATCACGGCAGCAGCTGGAGCACCTGTATCGGAGTCGGCACGAGACCCCGGACGGCTTCGCCGCCTGGGCCTATCTACCGCTGATCGCGTCCGGGCGGCCGGTGGGCACCTGTGTGCTCGCCTACGCGCAGCCACATGTCTTCCCCGCGGACGAGCGGGCCGTGCTGACCAGCCTGGGCGGGCTGATCGCGCAGGCCCTGGAGCGGGCCCGGCTCTACGACGCCAAGAACCAGCTGGCGCACGGGCTGCAGGCGGCCCTGCTGCCGCACTCGCTGGTCCGGCTGCCCGGCATCGAGGCCGCCGCCCGCTATCTGCCGGCCACGCAGGGCATGGAGATCGGCGGCGACTTCTACGACCTGGTGCCGACCCGGCCGTACGCGGCGGCGGTGATCGGGGACGTCCAGGGACACAACGTGACCGCGGCCGGACTGATGGGGCAGATCCGTACCGGGGTACGGGCGTTCACCACCGGGGGCCAGTCGCCCGCGCAGGTCATGAGCAGCACCAACCGGCTGCTCATCGACCTGGGGGCCGAGCTGTTCGCGAGCTGTCTGTATCTGCGGCTCGACCCGGCACGCGGGCGGGCCGTGATGGCGCGGGCGGGGCATCCGCCGCCGCTGCTGAGACGGCCGGACGGCCGGGTGCGGGTCCTGGACCTGGCCGGTGGTCCGCTGTTGGGCATCGACACGGCGGCGACGTATCCGACCACGGAGATCGGGCTGACACCCGGTTCGCTGCTGGCCCTCTACACCGACGGCCTGATCGAGTCGCCCGGCATCGACATCGAGGACGCCCTGGCCGACCTGGGGGAACTGCTCGCCATTACGGGCGACCAGCCGTTGGAGTACCTGGCCGACGAGGTCGTACGGCACAGTGTGGCGGCGCACGAGCGGGTGGACGACGTGGCGGTGCTGCTGCTGCGGGCGCGGCGGGACGGCTGAGCCACGGCAGGCGCGCGACGCGGCCCGGCCCTCCCACCGGAGGGCCGGGCCGTCCACCGTCGGCCGGAACCGCGGGTGAGGCCGATCAGTGGATCCTGGAGCGGGACGCCCCGGACTGCGCCCCGGTGCCGGACTGGTCACTGGTGCCCGACTGGTCACTGGTGCCCGACTGGTCGCCGGTGCCCGACTGGTCGCCGGTGCCGGACTGGTCGCCCGCGCCTGCCTGACCGCCGCCTATCGAGTCACCCGCGCCGGGCGGGTCGCCCGCGGACGCGGACGGGTCGGCAGCCCCGCCCACCCCGTCGCCGCCCGCCTGCTCGCCGCCGCCGTTCTGGTCACCGGCACCGCCGGCGTTCTGGTCACCCGCGCCACCACCGTTCTGGTCACCCGCGCCACCGGCGTTCTGGTCACCCGCGCCGCCGTTCTGGTCACCCGCGCCGCCGGCGCCGAGTGTCGCGCCGGTCGCCTGGAGGGCGGTGGTCACCGGCTGGAAGAACGTCTCGCCGCCGCTGGTGCAGTCGCCGCTGCCACCGGAGGTGAGGCCGATCGCACTGCCGTCCTGGGTGAACAACGGCCCGCCGCTGTCGCCGGGTTCGGCGCATACGTCCGTCTGGACCAGGCCGGTGACGGTGTCCACGCCGGCCGGGTCGGTCTCGCTCTGGAAGTTCACGGTCGCATCCAGCCCGGTGACCGTGCCGTCGTGCAGACCGGTCGTCGAACCCATCCGGAGCACCGCTTGGCCGACGGTGGCGTCGGCGGCCTGGGCGATCTGCACCGACTGACCGCCGCCGACGTTGACGTCGCTGGGCGCCTGCGTGGTGGCGTCATCGTAGGTGACCAGCGAGAAGTCGCCCTCGCCGGGGAAGGTCGCCTGGTCCACGGTGGCGATCGGCTGACCGGTCTCGGAGTCGGACCAGTTCTCGGCGGCGGCCCCGCAGTGACCCGCCGTCAGGAAGGCCGGACTGCCGTCGGACGCGGTGACGTTGAAGCCGAGGGAACAGCGGACGGCGCCGCCCTGCACCTGGGAGAAGATGGCGTCACCGCCCGAGACGAAGGTCTTGAAGGTGCCCGCGGACTTCTTGATGGTGGCCATGCCGGAACCGAGGCCCTGGACGGTCGACTCCAGCCTGTCCCACTTGGCGCCGGTCACCGTGCTGTCGGCGGTCACCAGGATCCGGTTGGTCCGCGGGTCGACGGCCCAGGAGGTGCCGGGGATGGTCGCATCGGTCCGCAAAGTCCGTGCGGCGGACTCCAGTTCGGCGGTGCTGTTGTCGACCTCGCGGACGGCCGCGCCGGCCTTCTTCGCCTGGATGATCACGTTGTTGTCGCCGTTGACCACGTTGACGACGAGCTGCCCGCTGCCGCTGTCGTAGTAGGCGCCGGCGAAGGCGTCGCCGAGCAGACCGCGCAACTGCGCGGCGAGGTCCGAGGCGTCGGCCGCCTTCAGGGTCCGGGGGGCCGGACCGGCCGCCGCGTCGTCCTGGGATGCGTTGGCGTTCGGCAGCAGAAGGGCCGCCGCTCCGAGCGCCGCGACACCGCCCACCGCAATCGCGGCCTTGCGCTTCGGAATTCGCTTGTGACTCAAACTTCTCGACCTCCTGGGGACGGGGTCTCTGCCGCTGTCGGGCAGTGGATCGGGGGGCGCCTGGTTGGCCCTATGTACGGACGGATCGTGCGGCGCGTTCAATCGCGCGGGCCAACTCGCCGTACGCAGAGGCGAATCGGCCACGCCGCGCGGGTCGCCGGGCGGGCCCGGGACCAATCCCCCATCGGACGACGGCCACCGCCGAAGCGGACGAGTTCCGCTCCGCCGACTTCACGCCCGGACTGCCCGATGGCTGCCCGATGGGTGCTCGATGCGTGCTCGATGCGTGCTCGATCTCGGGCTGTCGGTCGAGACGGTGGGCGAGGACCGTGCCGTACCGCGTCCGCCCTGGTCGACACGGCTGCCCCGGGAGGGCAGCGGACCGTCAGGCGCTGACGGCCGTCGCCGACACCGCGGATGGCAGGCGCGGACGTCACGCCGACCGACGAGGACCCGGGCCGGGCACGTGCGCGGCCCCGGGCACACACCCGGCCCTGGCGAGCACGGTGTACGCGCTTTTGGGCCGATCCGGCCGACACGCTCGGTCTCCTGTCGATCACCGTCCGTTCCGGACGGTCGGCGGAATCTCTGGTTCCGGAATCTGCACATCGGTTGCCCAAGCGGGTCACGGGAACCGGCGCATCTGCACAATCGCGCGCCCCCCTCCCGCACCTTTGGCGCAAAGTGCCGGAATCCACGCGACGGCGGCAAGCGTTCCCGTGCACCGATGCCGCACGGCATGTGAAGGAGTCACCGACAAGCCGTGCCCGCACCTGCACCGCACAAACCCCTCCCGTCCCCAAGTGCCCAGGTGGGGACGGAGATTGATTGGAAGGACGAGCCGCGTGCGTGCTTTGATCCGACGCACCGCGCAGGTCCTGCGGGGCTCCCGGAGACGGGCGCCCGCAGCCCATGGCCGCGGCCGTCCCCAGAGGGGGCCGCTCTCCCCCTCATGACCATCCATAGAAGGGAAGTTCCCCATGAACTCCACCCCCCAGGTCGACACCGTCGAGATCTCCGACGCCGAGCTGGACAACGTCTCCGGTGGCCTCGCCCTGGACGCCGTCGGCACCGCCACCGGCCTGGTCGACGGCGTCGTTCCGGTCTCCGGCGCGGTCAACACCGCGGTCGGCACCGTCGAGGGTGTCACCGGCCAGAGCACCCAGCCGGTGACCAACCTGGCCGCCGGTCTCTGATCGCAGCCGGTCGCCGGAGAGGCCCGGGGCCCTCCGGCCGCTCCGGGTCACTCCCGGGTCGCAAGGTACCCCTGCCAAACTAAACGCCCAGGTGTGGGAAGTTACGTTCAGTTACCCCAACAAGCCCACCCCCAGCAACAGTAGCCCCA
>NZ_JBSGBN010000202.1:0-12388 GCF_053601275.1 Streptomyces sp. NPDC004752
GCCTTCTCTCTGCCGCTGGGTCCGGTTGATCGCGGGTGCCGGGTGAGGGGTCACGACGGTGCCGCCGCCAGTCGCCAGCCGTGGGCGCGGGCCCGCCGCTCCCAGAAGGAGGCGTACGTGCCGCCGGCCGCGACGAGTTCATCGTGTGTGCCCCGTTCGGTGATCTCGCCGTCCTCCAGGACGAGGATCTGGTCGGCGCTCACGACGGTGCTCAGCCGGTGCGCGATGACCAGGAGCGTCTTGCGGTCGGCCAGGGTGCGCACGGTCTCGGCGAACAGCGCCTCGTTCTCCTGGTCGAGGGCGGCGGTGGCCTCGTCGAGGACGAGGATCGGGGCGTCCTTGAGCAGGGCGCGGGCGATGGACACGCGCTGGCGCTGCCCGCCGGACAGTCGCGCGCCGCCCTCCCCCACCTTCGTGGCCCACCCGTCGGGCAGTTCCTCGATCACGCGGTCGAGCCCGGCCAGGGCCGCGGCCTCGGCCAGTTCGCCGTGGCCCGCGTCCGGGGCGGCGATACGGACGTTCTCCTCGATCGTGCCGTCGAAGAGGTAGACGTCCTGGAACACGAGGGAGACGTGGGCCGCCAGCTCGTCGGCGGCGATCTCACGGACGTCGACGCCGCCGATACGGACGGTGCCCTCGGTGGTGTCCCGGAAGCGGGCGAGCAGCCCGGCCACCGTGGTCTTGCCCGCGCCGGAGGGCCCGACCAGCGCCGTCATGCTGCGCTCGGGCAGGCGGAAGGTCACGTCGTGGAGGACCGGGCGTGTGGCTGCCCCGTCCAGCGAGCCGCCGTCGTAGCGGAAGCCGACCCCGGTGAACTCCACGCTCGCGTCGCGGGGCGTCCTGGGCTCGGCGGGCCGGGGGAACGGCGGTTCGTCGAGGACCGCGCCGAGGCGTTCCAGGGTGTTGCGGGCGATGCGCATGCCCGCGCCTGCCTCCGCGGCGGACGACACGCTGTCGATCAGCCGGACCAGCAGCACCAGGAGCGCCAGCAGGGTGGGCACGGTGAGCGACCCGTCGAGCTGCCAGGACACGCCCAGCGCGAGCAGCAGGGCGAACACGAGCCGGGTGGCGAACGAGAAGGAGACCAGTCCGGGCAGGCCCCGTGCGATGAGCCGCCGGTCCGCGCGTGCCTCGGCCACCAGGGCATCGTCCAGGGCATCGTAGCCCTCCGCGGTCCGGCCGAACGCCCGCAGCACCGGCTGGTTGCGCGCGTACTCCAGGACCCGGTCGGCCGACTCGCCGATCGCGGCGTCACGCCCCAGGTCGAGCCGGCGCATCACCGCCGTGCTCGCCAGTTGGACGGCGAACAGCACGGGCGCGCAGACCAGCAGTACCAGGGCTGTGCGGACGTCGAAGAAGAAAGTGGCGACCACCAGCGTCGCCGGGGTGAGGAGGGAGCTGATGAACGGGCGCAGCAGGTGGGCCGGTGTGCTCATCACCTGGATGACGTTCTGTCCGGCCAGCCTGCTGAACTCGGCCGTACGGCCGGTGGTGAACCAGCCGAGGGGCAGGCGCAGGGCCTGGTCCGCCATACGGCGGTGGAGCACCCGAGAAAGCCGGGAACCGACCGTGAACCCGCCGCTGATGGCCGCGCCCTGGAGCACGGCGTACGCGAGCACGCAGACGACGAACGCCGACAGCCAGGGCCACACGTCGTCGGGATCCGTGCCGAGCAGGGCTCGCAGGACGGGCACCAGCAGGGCGAAGGCGACGCCTTGGAGGACGGCCGCGCCGCACTGGAGGACGAGCAGCCGGTTCAGCGGACGGGAGCCCTCCGGCCCCAGGACGCGGTAGAGCTGACGGATCATCGTGCACTTCCCTCTCGGATGTCGTCCGCCGCCCGGTCCACGGCCGCGGGGGCGGGCAGTCGGCCGGGAACGCCGTCGGTCCGGTCCGGCTGTGCGGCCCGCTGGGCCCGCCACAGCGTGGCGTAACGGCCCTGGGCGGCCAGCAGATCGTCGTGGCGGCCCTGTTCGGTGACGCGTCCGTCCTCCAGCACCACGATCCGGTCGGCGGAGCGGATGGTCGACAGCCGGTGGGCGATGACGAGCAGGGTGCGGCCGGCCGCGAGAGCGGACAACGCGTCCTGGATCAGTGCCTCGGAGTGCGGGTCGGCGTACGCGGTCGCCTCGTCGAGCACGAGGACGGGGGCGTCGGCGAGCAACGCCCGTGCGATGGACAGGCGTTGCGCCTCACCGCCGGACAGGGTGACGGCCGTGCCGAGTTCGGTCGCGTAGCCGTCGGGCAGGGCCATGACGCGGTCGTGGATCCGGGCGGCGCGGGCACACCGCTCGACCTCCTCGTCGGTGGCGTCGGGGCGGCCCAGGCGGATGTTGTCGGAGACGCTCGCTCGCAGCAGCCGTACGTCCTGGAGGACGAAGCCGACCCGGCGGTACAGCTCGGTCGCGGGGATGTGCCGCAGGTCGGCGCCGCCGAGGGTCACCGTGCCGGCCGTGACGTCGTGGAAGCGGGGCAGCAGCGACGCCAGGGTGGACTTGCCCGAGCCGGAGGGTCCGACCAGCGCGGTGACCGTGCCGGGGGCGAGGTCGAGGTCGACATCGCTGAGGACGTCGGTGTGCCCGTCGTAGGAGAAGGACACCCCGCGCAGCGAGATGTGGTGGCCGTCGGGCAGAGCGGGGTTCGCGGGTTCGGGGAGTGTGGGGGTGTGCAGGAGTTCCGTGATGCGTACGGCGGCGGCCTGGCCGGCCCGGATCTGCTGGATGCGGGGGCCCACGACGCCCATGGGTGCGGCGACGGCGGGGCCGAGCAGGAGGAAGGGGACGAGTTCGGCGCCGGTCATCCAGTCCTGGGTGACGAACACCGCGCCCGGCACGGACAGGAGCAGCAGGACCACGGCCGGTGCGACCACCAGGATCGCGGCGGTGGAGCTGACCAGGGTGGACCGGACCCAGCCGGAGAAGAAGTCGGCGAAGCCCTCGGTCGCGCGGACGAAACGCTCGTGGGCCTTGCTCCCGCGCCCGAAGCTCTTGAACACGGCGATGCCGGCCGCGAACTCCACGGCGGCGGCGGAGATCCGGCCCAGCGCGGCACCGAACTCGGCCATCTGTGCCGCCGCGCCCGACATCGCCCGGCTGAACAGGAACACGCCCAGCAGCAGGGGCACCACGCTGACCAGGGCGAGACGCCAGTCGACCGTGAGCAGGTAGGCCAGTGCCAGCACCGGGGCCGTGAGGACCGCGACGACGTCGAGCAGCGTGTGGGCGAACAGTGTGTGCAGCGCGCTCACGTCGTCCTGCACCGCCTGCTTGACCTCGCCGCTGCCCCGGTCGGTGAGCCGGCCGAGCGGCAGCCGCCCGATGTGCCGGGCGAGGCGGCGGCGGAGGGTGAGCTGGAGGTCGTTGTCGGCGAGGTGGGCGAGGGCGCCGGCCGCCGTGCCGCACACCAGGGCGAACAGGCCCGCCGCGCAGGCCGACGTGACCAGCGGCCACAGGGCGTCACCGTCGGCAGGAGACCTCCCGGTGAGCCGGTCGGCGATCTTGGAGACGGCGATGAAGGGGACCACTCCGGCGAGGGCCGCGACGGCCTGGAGGCCGACGGCGACGGCCAGTCGGCCCTGGACGGGCTCGGCCAGCGTGCGGAGCGGGCGCGGGGGCGCCTCGGTGCCCGCGCCGGGGGCAGCCGGGTCTCGGGACACCGACTCCGGGCCGGGCTCGGACGGTTGTGACTTCACTTGACGAGTACTCCGATTTCGGGGATGGGCCTGCCGCCCGCCTCGGTGATGCGGCGGCTGGTCATGCCGGCCTCGCGGGCCAGCCGGGCGACGTCGAAGGTGTGCCAGTCGTAGCTGTCGGCGACCTCGCGCACGGTGCGGCCCTCGCGCAGGACCTTCCAGGTGGTGGTGAACCGCATGGCGTCGCCCTCGGTGGGTTCACCGCCGATCCACCACTCGTACGTCTGGCGTCCGATGGTCTCCCTCAGGGACATCACCGGTGGGATGACGCGGGGTGCGGAGACCCCCATGAGTTCCACGACGATGGGCGCACCGTCCGGCAGGCGGGCCGCGAGCCGCTTCCACAGCACCACGCGTTCGGGGACGGTGAGATGGCCGGCCACGCCGAAGATGACGACGGCGGAGAGCCGTTCGGGCAGCACGAGGTCCTGGGCGGCGCCGTCGACCACCGTCACCCGGCGCCGCAGGTCCGGGTCGCGGGCGACCCGGGAGGTGAGCATCGCGCGCATGGTGGCGGACGGCTCGGCCGCGAGGATCTCCGCCTCGGGCAGCGCGGAGGCGATGACCTCGGTCACGCGTCCGGTGCCCGCGCCGATCTCCAGGACGGGGCCGTGCGACACGTCCAGTCCCGCGAGGACGCGGGTGAGCGGCGGACCGCTGCTGGCAGTGTGCCGGGTGGCGACCAGCTCGTAGAACTCGGCCGAGGTCGAGTAGTAGTCGATCACGACATTCTCCAGGCAGGGGTGGCCGAAGGGACGGACATGGCGGGCCGGTTGTGGGCGGCCGGGAGGTGGGGGCTCACGGGGTGCTCGGCCATGTGCGTCGGCCGCCCGTGGTCAGCGAGGGATCCATCCTGCGCAGGACGGCGGCGACCACCTCGCGGCGACGCGGGGTGAGATAGAAGTGGTCGCCGGGGAAGACGCGCACCTCGGTACGGGCGGCGGTGAGGTCCGCCCAGCCGCCGGCCCGGTCGCGGCAGCGCTCCTCGCCGAGTTCCGGATCGGCGCTGCCGGTCAGCACGTGGATCGGACAGGCCAGCGGCGGCCGGTCCTCCGGCCGGTGGGTCTCGATGATCCGGTAGTCGTGGCGCACGGCCGTGAGGACCAGGGAGCGCAGCCCGGGATCGTCGAGGACCTCACGGCTGGTGCCGCCCAGCCGACCCAGTTCCGCGCACAGTACGTCGTCGTCCTGGCGGTGCAGTTGCCCGGTCACCGCCGTGCCGGGCGCGGCCCGGCCCGATGCGAAGAACCGGCGCGGGCCAGGGGCACCGCGGCGGTCCAACTCGTGGGCCAGTTCCCAGGCCACGGCGGAGCCCATGCTGTGCCCGAAGAGGGCGTACGGCCGGTCGAGCAGGGGCAGGACGGCGTCCGCCACCGCGGTCACCAGCTCGCCCATGCCGGCGCTTGCCGGGTCATCGAAGCGGTCCTCGCGGCCCGGGTACTGGATGCCGATGAGCTCGACCTCGGGGGGCATCAGCGCCGCCCAGGGGCGGTAGAAGCCCGCGCTGCCGCCGGCGTGCGGCAGGCAGATCAGCGTGAGCCGGGACGCGGCCCCCTCGTTCCACCGCCGGATCCACGGGCTGTCGGCGCGCGCGGCGCGGGCGGAGACGTTCGCCGAGAAGGAGGCGTTCACCAGGTCACCATGAGTTCTTCGAGGCCGAAGGTGGCCGAGTCGTGTTTGAAGGCGACCTGGTCCCGGTCGCCCGCGAGGCGGAGCGTGGGGACGCGGCGGATGAGCGTCTCCAGGGCGACCTCCAGCTCCAGCCGCGCCAGGTGCTGTCCGATGCACTGGTGTACGCCGTAGCCGAACGCGACGTGGTGGTTGTCCGTGCGGTGGAAGTCGACCCGCTCCGGGTCGTCGAACTGCTCGGGGTCGTGGTTGGCCCCGGCGAGGAGGGCGATGACACCGTCGTCGGCGGGGACGGTCCGGCCGGACAGCTCGATGTCCTCGGCCGCGACACGCAGCGGTATGGAGTCGGCGACGGACAGGACACGCAGGAGTTCGTCGACGGCGGCGGGCATCAGGGAGGCGTCGCGGCGCAGTTGCTCCATCAGCTCCGGCTTGTCCAGGAGGAGCAGGGTGCTCAGGGCGATCATGCTGGTGGTGGTCTCACGGCCGGCGTTGATCGTGATGCCGAGGGTGGACAGCAGCTGGTCCATCGTCACGGTGCCGGTGATCAGCTGGTCGGTGACGAGCTTGGAGATCAGGTCGTCGCCGGGCTCCTCCCGCCGCTCGGCGACCAGCTCGGCGAGCAGGCCGAAGAGGCCACCGAGGGCTTCGGAGACCTGTTGGGCGGTGCTGCGCCGGGAGCCGGAGATCCGGGTGACGTCCCGGAAGAACTCCAGGTTCTGCCGGGGGATGCCGAGCAGTTCGCAGATCACCGAGGTGGAGACGGCGTTGGCGTAGGCGGAGACGAAGTCCACCGGGCCGCCGGTGGCCAGTATGCCGTCCAGGATCTCGTCCACGCGTGCTTGTACGGCGGGCCGCATCGCGCGGACCCGGCGCACCGTGAACACCGGCAGGAGCATCCGCCGGTACCGGGTGTGCTCCGGGGCGTCGGTGCGGATGAAGGGCCGGAACCTGGCCCCGGCCTCCTGCTCACCCTCGCCGAGAGCGGGGAAGTTGGGGCGACGGATGTCGGCGCTGACGCGCGGGTCGGAGAGCAGTTCGCGTACGTCGTCGTAGCGGGTCACCACCCAGGCTTCCCGCTTGGTCGGCAGGGTGACGCGGGCGACCGGGTCCTCGGTGCGCATCGCGTCGTACTCCGCGGGGGCGGCGAAGGGGCAGCCGCGCCGGATCGGGAAGTCCCGGGGCGGGGCGGCGGGCTCCGGTGCGGCATCGGTGGCGGGCTCGTCGGCCGTGTCGGACGCCGTCGGGGATACGGGGGTTGTCATGGGTGGTCCTCAGCTGGCGGTGGAGGAAGAGACAAGGGGGGCGATGGTGCGCGAGGTGTCCGGGCCGTCGGGTGCGGTCCGCGCCTTCGGTTGGTCCGGGCCCTCCGGTGTGGTCCGCCCCTTCGGTTGATCCGGGTCCTCCGGCGCGGTCCGCGTGTTCGGCAGGTTCGGTTCATTCGCCGTGTTCGACCCGTCCGGTGCCCGGGTGAGTACGGCCAGCGGGGGTGCTCCGGGGCGGGTGGGCAGGGCGCGTGCGGTCATGCCGGACTCGGCCACCACGTCCTTCAGTCCGAAGGGCGCCCAGCGGTAGGAGTCGTGCACCTCGCGCTCCGCCTCCTTGGCGGCATCCCGGTAGACGCGCCAGGTGGAGTGCAGGCGCATCACGCCGTCCTCCGTCTCGTCCGGTGCTCCGGCGAACGACCACTCGTAGCGGTGTCGTCCGGCGGTGGCGGTGGCGAGCCTGGTCTCGGGGATGGTCAACGGCTCCTCGAACTGCATGAGTTCGACGACCACGAGCCCGCCGGGGGCCAGCCGCCGGGCCAGCCGCCGCCACAGCCGGGCTCGCCCGTCGGCGTCGAGATGGCCCAGGACCCCGCAGAGCAGGACGACGCTGACCTGGTCCGGGAGGTCCAGGTCGGGAGCGGCGTCCGCGGTGACGGTGACCCGGGAGCGCAGGTCCGGGTCGCTGAAGACCCGGCTGGTGAGCACGGCGCGCATGCCGACCGCCGGTTCGCAGGCGAGGATCTCGGCGTCCGGCCGGGCCCGGGCGACGGCCTCGGTCACCAGGCCGGTGCCGGCGCCGATGTCGACGACCGGTCCGGTGCTCAGGTCGGCGTCGGCGAGGAGCGCGGCGATCGCGGGCGCGCTCGCGGTCGCGGTGTGCTCGGCGGCGACAAGGTCGAAGAACTCCGCCGACGGCGTGTAGGGCGAGGTGTCCACGGTGCCGGGCGGAGTCGGTTCGGGCGCGGTGCCCACAGAGCCGGGCGTGACCGGACCGGAGGCGGTGACCGTCCGGCCCCGGACCGGGCCGGGCTTGCTGCCGGGGCGCGCGTCCGAACGGGGGTGTCCGGTGCCGGGGCGCTCACCGGCCGGGGGCCGGTCGGCGCCGGGCCTGTTCGTGTCGGTGCGGGACTGTTCCGGAGCGGGGAAGACATCGCTGACCGCAAGGGGCCGCGGGATGGCCGGTCGGACGATCTCGGGCGGTCCGAGCCGTGCCGCGAGGTCGGTCCAGATGCGGCATACGGCCAGCTCGTACTGGCCCGAGCGGAGGGCGTCGGCGCCCTGTTCGACGGCCTCGCGGAGCCCGTCGAGGGCACTGCCGATCGCCTCCGGCCACAGGTCGGAGAAGACCGTACGGAAGGTTCCCGTGTTTCCGACGACTGCCGTGGTGCCGAGCCCCAGGCGGCCGGTGCCCGGTCCGTCCAGGACGAAGCGCCGGCCGGCGTCACGTCCGATGTGTAGACGGGGACTCCACAGGAGGGGCCCGTGGGTGTCGGCCAGGGTGAGGACTCCGCCTTCCGTGCCGAGGGAGATCCGGTGCCAGTGGAGGGCGTGGTTGTCCCGGTCGGACGGGTCGAGCTGGTGGTGCACCCGCAGGGTGAGCGGTACGCCGGCGAACACGCCGTGCAGGGAGCGGAACGGCTGCGGCCCGATCTCGGCGGGCAGCGGCGCCGGGTCCGCGAACCGCCAGGGCCGCAGGGTGCCCATCGCCTGTCCGAGGATGTCCACCAAGGGGTGCATCAGGTGGACCGGGGCGGCGGCGTCCACGAAGAGCGGTCGCTGTTGGGCGACGAGCCGACGGGCCGCCTCGATGAAGGCGCGGACCGGAGCGACGTGCGGGTAGTGGGTGTTGAGGCGGTACTGCACACCCCGGCGGCGGGCGTGCCTGAGGTTGTCCGTCAACTCGGTGAGATGGACGGGGTGTTCCTGGAGGACATGGATGCCCCGGCCCATGAGCGCCTTGGCCAGTTCGGTGCCCTCACCGCCCGATATGGAGGAACTCACCGCCACACAGGCAGCGTCGATGTCGGCCGGGAGGTCGGCAGGGGCCGTGTAGTAAGGGACGCCGAGGCTCCGGGCGTACGCCCGGGACGCGGCCGAACCCCGGCTCAGTACGCCGGCCAGAGCGTATCCGGGGCGCCGGCGTGCCGCCTCGGCGTAGAAACGGCCGAAGTTGGTGCCGCAGACCAGCACCCGGAAAGGCGTCGAAGCGCTCACAGCACGCCTTCTTCCACCTGTTCGGCGCCGGCCGCCGCTCCGGTGAGCCGTAGCTCCGCGGCTCCTTGGGACCGCAGGTGCCGCACCACGGTGTCGGGGTCCAGCACATCGCAGGCGAAGTGCACGCCGGCCGGGACCTCGGCCCGGAGCACGGCGTCCACCGCCAGCGCGCCCACGGCCGCGGTGAGCCGGTAGCTGCTGGCCGCGCGCAGCGTCAGTCCCGCCGTCGCCGGCTGCCCGGACGCGGTGCCCGACAGCGTGAAGTCCATGACGTAGTAGGGCTTGCGTCCGGCCAGGTCGAGGTCGGCGGCGAGGATCAGCCGGTCCGCCAGCTCCGCCGGATCGTCTCCGGCGGCGAGGCTTCCCGGCAGGAGATTGAGCAGCGCGCGTACCTGCGGACCGGGGTGGACGTTGTACCAGTCGAGCCGGTCGAGGCCCAGGACGCCGGCGAGGCGTTCGCTCTCACCGCTGAGATAGGGCTGCACGGCCACCCGGCCGGGGAAACCGTCGCGTTCGGTGTCCTCGGCGGTGCGCAGGGCGCGCGGGACGCGCCGGCCGCCGCGGACGGCCGCCAGCGCCTCGCCGTAGGCCGCGCCGTCCGCCCCTCCGGAGGTGAGGGAGAGCATGAGGTCGCGTGCCGCCGTCGTCGAACAGGTCTCCAGGCCGCCGCAGTGCGCGGTCAGCGCGGAGACGCTGTCCAGGCCCTGCCCGGCCAGCCAGCGGGGCAGGAGGCTGGACAGGCCGGGCAGGGCTCCCGCCGACAGGACCACGGTGCGGCCGTCGCGGGCCGGATCACCCTCCCCCAGGAGGTCCTCGGCGGCCGGGTCGTCCCCGGCCACGTCGACGCAGTGCGCGCCGGCGGCGAGTGCCGCCGAGGCCACCGTGGCGCGGAGCAGGTAGGTGGGGCCGACGCAGTTGAGGACGATGTCGCATCCCTCGGTGAAGGCGCGCAGGCCGTCCGGTGCGGTGGCGTCCGCCCGGACGGTCTCGTCATGGCCGATGGGGTCCTCCTCGGCGACCGCGCAGAGCGCCGATGCGGTCCGGCCGCCCAAGCGGAGCCCGGTGTGGCCGAGCGCGCGCAGTTCGCGTACGGCGGCCCGGCCGACCGCCCCGGAGGCCCCCAGGACCCCGATCAGAGGCTTGTTCCCCGCCGTCGTGTTCCCGGTCATCGGGTGATCGCCCCCTGGGTCAGTTCACCGAGCGTTTTGAGGATGCCGGGCGCGTGCTCGACGGCCAGGCAGCTGTAGTGGTCGCCGCCGATGTCGACGATGTCCAGGTCGCCCAGGGTGAGTTCCGCCCAGTAGGTGGTGACGGCGTCCTTGCTGCCGGGGAAGGGGTAGGCGCCGTCGTGCCGCAGGAAGGTGATGTCACCCGCGTAGGGTTCGGCGTCGTAGCGGGTGATGGCGAAGACGCTCTGGCGGAAGGCGAGGAAGAGCCGCGTCATGTGGTCGGGCTCGTAGCTGCCGGCCGAGGCGGGCACCGCCTCGCACATCCGCGCGATGCGGGTGGCGCGGGGTACGTCGGTGAGTCGCCGGAAGCAGCTCGCGACGTCCTCGAACTCCGCGGGCAGCGCGGCGAGTCCGCCGTCCCGCAGGACGCCGGGGCCGGCGGCCAGGACCGCGTCGGCCGCCGCGGCCACCCGGTACTGGTCGGCAGGGAAGCCGAGTTCGGCGGGGTCGATGCCCATCATGACGGCGAAGGAGTACTCGGCGAGCAGTTCGTCGTCCAGCCGGAAGCGGGGGCTGTGGCTGCTGATGACGGTGAGGCTCTCCACCTCGGCCCCGGACTCGGCCAGGTTGCGGGCCACCTCGGTGGCGATCAGGCCGCCCAGGCAGTAGCCGACGACATGGAAGCGGCTCCGCCCGTTCGCCGTCAGGGCCCGCGCGTAGTCGGCCGCCATCTGCTCGATGAGTCCCTCCGGCGGGGCGGCGAGGAATCCGTTCAGGTCCGGGACCTCCACACCGACGACCTCGGCGAGGCCGGGCGAGCGGCGCCTGATCTCGGTGATCAACGCACGGTACGGCATGATCGTCGCGGTTCCCGCGTGCACCAGCACGGTCGTCGGCTCGTCGTCCGAGCGGGCGCCGTGCAGGTGGATCACGGGGTCCGTGCGCACGGGACCTGACGCGGGCGCGGCCTGCGGACCGGCCAGGCCGCGCAGGAACCCGGCCAGACCGGCGACCGTGGGGCGGCGCAGCAGGTGGCGCAGGACGACCTCCCACTCCAGGTCCGCCGCCTGCGGTACGCGTTCGCGGAGCCGACCCACCATCCGAGCCACCAGGAGCGAGTCGCCGCCGAGGTCGAAGAAGTCGTCGTCGCGGGTGACGTGTTCGACCGCGAGGAGTTCCGTCCACAGGTCGGCCAGGCTGTTCTCCAGCTCGTCCATCGGCTGCTCGTCCACGACGACCGGTGCGCTCTCCCGAGGCAGCCAGGTCCGCAGTCGCGCGCGGTCGGTCTTGCCGTTGGCCGTGCGAGGCAGGGTGTCGACGACCTGCCACACCGAGGGGAGCATGTACTCCGGGAGCCTGGTGGCCGCCGTGCGGGCCAGCTCGCCGACGGGCACGTGGTACCGGTCGTCCTTCATCGTGGCGAAGAAGACCTCCTGGCCGGTGAGCGCCAGGGCGTCCTGGGCGTCGGGCAGCGAGGTGACCTCGGACGCGGCGTGTGCGTCGAGGAGGTCACGCCACTGGGTGTGGGTGAGGAAGGACTGGCCGATGTGCTCGCGCAGGTCGGTCCACGCGCGGCCGGCGACCTCCAGGAACTCCATGGAGACCAGCAGCGGGAGGTGCTCGTCGCGGGTGTTCTCCACGAACACGAGCTGTCCGCCGGGTACGAGCAGCTCCCGCAGCCGGCCCACGGCCGCGTCGGCGTCGGCGGCGGCGTGCAGCGTGTTGGCGCAGACCACGACGTCGAAGGTGTTGGGCAGCAGGTGCTGGGAGCGCGGGTCCTCGTCGACGTCGAAGCGCTGGTGGCGGACCCAGGTGTGGTCGGCGAAGCGCTCGCGGGCCTCGCCCAGGAAGAACGCCGAGGCGTCGGTGAACAGGTAGTCGACGCCGTACTCGGCGAGGACGGGTACCAGTTCGCCGGTGGTGCCGCCGACACCGCCGCCGACCTCCAGCACGCGCAGCCGCTCCTCTCCGGTGTGGCCCGCGGCGATCTCGCGCACCGCTGCGACCACGGCACGGTTGAGGTGCCGGATGGCAGGGTTGTCGCGGTAGGCGGCGTCCGCGGCCTCCGTCGCGGCACCGGGGAAGAGCAATTCCCGGATGCCCACCTCCCCGGAGACCAGCTCCGGCAGCCGCTCGGCGCAGGTGCGCATGACGATGAGCAGTTCGGTGCTCCACCCGATCTCGTGCTCCAGCTCGGTGGCGGTCCGCCAGCCGTGTTCCGCCTCGGTCTCGGAGACGGGGACGAGCCCCGCGTAGGTGTCGTCCGCGTCCTGGTGGGCGAGCCGGTCCCGCGCGGCCAGGGCGTGCAGCCAGCGCCGCACGATGTGCCGGTGGCGGGGTGTGGCGCGCAGGGCCGTGCTCACCTCCTCGGCCGTGCGCGCCGCGCCCTCGGCGAACACCCCGGAGGCCGCGAGGAC